>NZ_JUEI01000073.1:0-104143 GCF_000802655.2 Paenibacillus sp. IHB B 3415
CGGGTGGTTTTTTGTTTCGCGCGTTTCACGCACTCAACTGGCTAAAGCCATAAAAAAACAGAGGACCTGAGTCCCCTGCATAGTATATAGCTTGAACGTGAGGCTTGCCCACTGTTCGCACCGATTCCAATTGCGGTGAATATTGCGACTTCCTGCCGCTCTGTTCCCGGAACACCGGTTAGTTAGCTCTTAAGAGCGATATGTGTGATGATCCTGAGCGTGCTTCAGAAATAGAGACATTACCCCAGCGGAGTGTTCACCAGCAGTCTTTTGATGGAACGGTTAGCTTCATGGAGCACAGTTTCCTTATCGACGGTCTTCAGCAGGCCCTTATGCATCAGGATTTGTCCGTCCACAATCGTCGTTTCCACATCCGCACGGGTGGCGGAATAGACAATCCGCGAGATCGGATCTACATCATAGGAAGGGAAGGTATGGAAATTGTACAGGTTGAGGATCGCCAGATCGGCTTTTTTGCCAACCTCGATGCTGCCGATCTGATCCTCCATGCCCACCGCCTTCGCACCGCCGATCGTTGCCATCCGGAACACACTTCTGGCGTCCATCGTGGTCGGCCCATGCTGCGGCTTCTGGATCACCGCCGCCAGACGCATTTCATTGAACATATCCAGGTTGTTGTTGCATGGAGCACCGTCCGCGCCAAGGCTAAGATGGATGTGATCATGCAGCATTCCCGGAGTGTCAGCGATGCCGGAGGCCAGCTTCAGGTTGGAGCCCGGGCAGTGGCTGACATGAACTCCGCGGTCCCGCAGAATCCGCTTCTCCTCCTCATCGAGCCAGACGCAGTGGGCCAGAATCAGGCGCTCATTAGCCAGCCCCAGATGATCCAGATACACCACGTTACGCATACCGGTCATTGCCTGCACAATCTCGATCTCCCCCAGATTCTCGGAAGCATGGGTGTGCACCTTGACCCCGTAATGCTCCGAGAGATTACGCACCTCTTTCAGCAGCGTCTCCGTGCAGGAAATGACAAAACGCGGGGAAAACGCATATTGAATCCGCCCGTTGCCATATCCATTCCACTTCTCCAGCAGATCCACGCTCTCCTGAAGAGAAGCTGCCGTATCCTCCTGCAGCGCCGCCGGTGCATCCGCATTCTTCTGATCCATCATCACCTTGCCGGACAGGGCGCGGATGCCGCTTTTCGCGATTGCCTGGAAGGCAAAGTCTGTATGATTCACCGTCTCCATATCCACTATGGTCGTTGTGCCGCTTGTAATTAACTCCCCAATGCCGAGCATAGCGGAATAATACAGTGACTCCTCATCATGCGCCGCCTCCAGCGGCCAGATCCGCTTGCGCAGCCAGTCCATCAGCTCCAGATCATCACCTTTGCCGCGGAACAGTGTCTGGCACAGATGAATATGGGTCTGCACAAAGCCTGGAATTACCGTGCGGTTCTTGGCATCCATTACTGTCTCTTCCCCCTGCGCCTCCAGGCCGCTGCCGATCTCCACAATCAGATTATCCTTGATGCGGATATCCCCGTATATAATCTCCTCTTGCTTGTTCATTGTAATAATCTCCGCATGCTTGATCAGGATGTTCGCCATAACCCATTCCCCCTTGTCCTTGTTGATGTCCAGCTGATGACTAACACAAAAAGGCCACAAAAATATGCCTCAGCATATTTTCGTAGCCAGAAATTTACGGTTCCCGGTAGAGACCCTTAAACCAATTATTAAGGATATACGAAAAGGACTATTCAATTGCTTCTGAATAATCCCATCATAAAGTAAAGACAACTTTTCTGTCAACATAAGTTATAAAAATTAACACAAAACTATTTTCAGCAGATTAAGATGAATTATCAGCTATTATTAACCCTATATATGTAATGTAACGTAACGTGAACTAGCCGGAAATCTCCGTCAGCACCTTCTCAAATACAGGAAAAGCCGCTACCCGGCCGGGAAAATGAATCTCGCCTCTCTGCACATAGCCAAGCGAGGGATAAATTTTGAGTACCCGTTCATTCTTCGCATAAGTATCCATCCGAATACTGCTATACCCGCTGTGACGGGCGTGCTCTTCAGCGAAAGCAATCAGCTGCCGGGCGATCCCTTTACCTTGGAACTCCGGATGAACCGCGAGCCGGTGCATGATCAGATGCGGCCCCTGCTGCTGTAACCATTCAATCGCCCCATATTGCTCCGCCTGATTCTCATCCAGCACAATAATACCGGCAATGGCTTCGTTGTCCAGACAGACAAATAATGTGCCTGTATCAATATCCGCTGCAATGATCTCACGGTTCGGATAGCTCTCATCCCATTGATCGCTTCCGCCTGCCTGCATAACTTGTACACATTTGGCAATCAGATCCATAATCTCTCCGATTTCATTGCTCTGTGCTCTTCGTATCTCATTCCCAATCATGTATAGTCCCCGCTTTCCTTCGGCATTTGAACCCGGTAAAGTTCTGTTAAGAAGTCTACCATATCCGGGCGAAAATTCCGATAGGCCGCCATTTCCAGTATCGTCCATAGCTATAGAGGCGGCAGGAGAACTTGCCAACCTCTATAGCCGCTCATCTTCTAGGCCACGGCTGCTGCTCTCTCAGCCCAGCTCCAGCTTATGCCCGTCCTCGAAGCCCTTGGCGAAACCTGCGTCGAATCCCACGTTGTATGCTTCGGTGTAGCCCTGCTGAAAGGCGTCTCCCGGCGGCAGCTCCGGAGGGACGCCCAGATCCGGGGGGAGCGGGACTACCTGCGCTACCGGCGGCGCTTCGACTGCCGGAACAACCTGTACCGGCGGCTGAACCACATGCACCCTGCGGACAAGCCGGCGGCGGAGTCTTCTTTTCTTGCGCAGCAGCGGCGCTCTCTTGCCCGTCTTGCGGATCAGTCCTCTGCGCGTTTTGCGTCCAAGGCCTCTGCGCACCCTGGTCTTCCGTGACAACAGCAGCGTGCGTCTGCGGCCCTTGCTGCCTGAGCGCAGCTTGCCAAGTCTCTTTCTCTTCATCAGTCTACTCCTCCTGTACTTCATCTACTTCTTGCAGCGGTACCCTCTGAGCAATACTTGCTCAGCCATGGCGCAGCAGGAATTCCCTGTTTGGGCTCATGCAGTGAAATGCCGGATATCATCCGGCACATTGAACTCTGGTACCCGCTCAGAATCCTGATATTGTCGCTCAGCTTGCGGGCTGTCAGCTCCGATTGCCCCGTAACTTCGGCAATGCTCTCGAGGATGGCTGCGAGCGCAGCTTGACTGCGGGCGATCGAGCGGATCATCTCCAGCTTGACGGCATGTTCGGAGAGAAGCCCGCCGCTCATTTGCTATCGTCTCCGAAGCTGAATCCATCCCCGCCGTCTCCGCCGAAATCACCGCCGCCCTCATCTTCACCGCTGCCCAGTACTGCTTTCAGATTACTGTACAGCCCGTTCTCCAGCTTCGTCAGCCCCTCCACCATCTCTACGATCACTTCGTGGATGGAGAGTGATTCCTTCAACTGGTCTTCATGGGAGTCGAATGCTCTAGCGTGGATATGATGATGGGTCCACTGCTTCACTTTTTCCGCTTCCACCGCTTTGGCCTCGAGAATCATCGCGATGTTCCACTGGATTACAGCGGTCGACTCCAGCATTTGCAGATAAGCCTTTTCTCTGCTCATCTTCCGCCTCCTTGCTCTGGTTACACGTTACTCTTCTTCCTGACCGTTTAGTTCCTTGATCACTCTGCCTACTCCCTCTGCCATCGCTTCTTCAAGATCGGCAAGTGCATTCAAGTAAGCAATAATGTTCTTGTTAACCTGACCTGAGCTTTCTACCAGCCCACTGAATCCGCCGAAATCAGGGTCCGCATCCGGCAGATCGTGAACTATTTGCGACATACGGACGGCTACGTGGCGTTCGGCGTCGAGAATCCGAGCCATCTGTTCGTGCGTATGGGCCATGTGCTGCAGGACTTTTGTAATTTTACTCTGCACCTTCATGTCTCCTTTGCTCAAACGCCCTGCTACAGCATATGCGGCATCAGCCGTGACGGTGCCGGAGAAGCTCCGCAAGTTATGAAGGGCCGCGTGTCATAAGACCGCTAAGCGCTTCGGCTCTAAGTGCTACGGCTGCTAAGTGGAAAAACGTCACCTAATTTATTCGAATGACCGGGAATCAGAGCAACAAGTGGAAAAAGAACAACTATTTCTATATTGGCTGGGCAAAAAAGTACATTAGGGAAGAATTAAATGCCTTTTATCCACTTAGGGTGGATACAGAAGACAAAACGGGATTATTAAGTGGAGAAAATCCAACTGCTTCCGGCGAGAGGGACTGGAGGGGCATGGAGGGGACTGGCGCGGAACTCGAGGGCAGTAGCAGGGGAACTCGAGGGGGGACTGGTGGGACTGGAGCGGAGCGGATAAGGCCAGGGCTTACGGGAAGGTTACCGGCTGGAGAATATTGACAAGCAGCTCAACAGCAGACTATGCTTGGCTGAAATTGGAGCTTTATTATAGTTGTCCGGATCTATGTATCCGGAATGGAACTGGAGGTAATCTATGAAACTTACAGACAACCGTCTGAATCTGCGGCCCCTGACTGCAGCTGAGCTGGAACTGGCCTTGGTGAATTACGCGGAGCTGGAGCAGGCGCTTGGCTTGAACGTAACCGCATCCCAAACCCTGCTGGATGACGAAGAGATGCGCTATGCCATGCGGGTGAGGCACGCCAAGGTTCTGCAGGATGAGCAGAACTATCCGTGGCTGACCAATTGGGCCCTTATTCATCAGGAGGAGCAGCGGATTATCGGTTTCCTCATTCTCAAGGGCGTTCCGAATGAACAAGGCGAGGTCATCCTTGGTTATGTCATCGATGAGAGGTACCGGGGGCAAGGCTACGCTACGGAAGCAGTGCGGCACATCACGGCCTGGATCTTCAACCATCCGGATGCACGCTGGATCATCGCGGATACCGAGAAGGATAATACTGCCTCGCACCGCGTGCTGCAGCATCTGGATGCAGAGCTATACCGGGAGACCGAAGACCTGCTCTGGTGGAGAATCGCCCAGCCCGCCTTTAGCTTCGATGATGATACTGGTATTTTGCGGGGACCCCAAAATATATAAATACTTATCTATAAAAAACGCTGCCCTCAGGGCAGCGTATCTCTCAGCTTTTCTCCGGCTTCGCGCAAGGACTGGAACGTTCCCGCGTCACTCCACCAGCCCTTGAGCACATCATAACTAAGCCTGCGCTCTGCGGCATAAATATTGTTCACGTCGGTAATTTCCAGCTCCCCCCTCTTGGAAGGGGATACGCGGCGGATAATATCGAATACCGCTTCGTCATACATATAAATGCCTGTAACACAGAATTTAGTCTTCGGATGCTCCGGCTTCTCTTCGATATAAGCAATCAGGGACGAATCCCCGCTGTCAAATACCGGAACCCCGTATCTCCGCGCATCATCGACCGGTTTCAATAACACCTTCGCCGATCCCTGCGGCTGCTGCAGATAACTCTCCACATAAGGCTTCAGATCATCCATAAAAAGATTGTCACCAAGCAGCACAACAAACCGTTCCCCCGGCAAAATAAATCCTTCTGCCAGCTCGAGCGCTTCCGCGATGCCTCCTGCAGCTTCCTGGATTTTGTAAGTCAGGGATACACCAAATTCCGCACCGCTGCCCAAAAAGTCGGTGTACTGTCCTGCGGACTGTTTGCTGATGACCAGGAGAATATCGGTTATACCCCCCCGGCGCAGCCGGTCAATGCCGTAACACACCATAGGATATTTGCCGACCGGAAGCAAATGTTTGTTCATAAGCCGGGTCAACGGGTAAAGCCTTGTTCCTGTTCCGCCCGCCAGTATGACTCCTTTCACTTACTTTCCTCCTCTTTATCTATGTCTTTAGCCTTTGGCCTGGCCCCTCAGATGAATTGTGCGGGATCTACATGCCATTTCTCCATAAATAATCTGCGGTTACGCTCCACCAGCTCCTGAAGTGAGGAAGAGTAGACTTCCTTGAAGCTGGAGCTGCCTTCATGATGCACCAGACAATCTCCCGCGATCAGCAGCCGGTACCCCTTCAGTCTGGCGCGGTAGCAGTAATCATCATCCTCGTAATGGCCCGGTGAAAAGCGTTCATCCAGCAGGCCGATGGTATCCATGAGCTCTCTTTTAAATAATAAGCACAGCCCTACAAGCCTTCTGGCCTCCAGCCGTTTCGCCGCATCCGGAGCATTCACCAAACGGGCTTCAGCATGATAACCCGGAATATCCGTATAACCCGTCTCCACCTGCTGCCGCCCGCTGGCATAATTGGTCACCGGACCGACCATTCCGATATCCGGGGCGCTGTACAAAGCGCTCTTCAGATTCGCCAGCCAGCCCTGCGACACAATAACATCATTGTTCAGCAGCAAAAGCTCATCTCCCGCAGCCAGCTGCAGCCCCAGATTGCAGGCCAGCGGAAAGCCGCGGTTCTCCGGAAGGGAAACGAAGGTCAGCTTATTCATGCGGCAGTAAGCATCCGTTTCGTCACTTGAAGCATTGTCGACTACAATAATTTCATAGGGTGAATCCGTATACGCCCTGATTGATTCAACACAGGAACTCAGCAGGCCGAGCCTGTTATACGTTGGAATAATAATGCTGGTCAGTGTCATAGGGCATTCCTCCACGCCGCCATCTGCCGGCGTTGCTCCTGCAGATGGCCCTCGGACAACCGCCCGCTTGCCTGCTGCTCTCCAAGAACCTGGGCCAGCGCCTCGGCATGATCGCCGGCGATTAGCTGTTCCATCGCATTTCCGGCCCCTGTGTTGCTCTGGCGCAGCCGGTTATGCTTGATCACATTCACCGTGCCTGCCTTCTCCACCCGCAGCTGCCGCATAATCGAGAGCGCATGTGCTTTCGGCGGCACCATAAGCTCACGGTAGCCGATCCGCTCCAGCGCCTTCCTTGACAAGGCATGGGGAACAGCTGTCATCGAGCTGACGCCCAGATCACTCCGCCCCAGTACGGCATTCAGATACATTTTGCAGCGGGTAACCGCATCACTGAGGGCAAAGGGGGGCAGCAGATGATCAAGATCATTCAAGGCTACATCAACACCGCCATCCACCGCCTCCGCAAAAAGAGACATTTGCCGGGCGGGAATCACCATATCCCCGTCCAGGAACAGCAGAATATCCCCCCGGCTGAGCTTGGCGCCAAGCGACCGTCCCACATCATGTCCGGCAGATTCCGGAATATGCACAATTGTCGCCTGTGGGCATAGCCGGGTACGCTGGAAGCTGCGGTCGCTGCAGCCGTTAAGCACGACAATAATCTCCAGCGGCTTGAGCCGTGTTACCTGATCTAGCAGCTTCAACAAGGTCTGCTCCTCATTCCTGGCCGAGATAACCACTGACAATGAACCGTGCAGAGCCGGCAGCTGCCGTCCTGCTCCGCTGCCGGCAGCATTGCCGGCGGCAGAAGCCCCCGCTGCCGTGCGGCGGGAACCCGCTTTGCCTGCCGCCGGCCCCTGCCGCCGGCCGCCGGACAGCTGCAGCTTTGGCGGCGGTGCCCCGGCGGGGCGCAGCAGCGGCTGGTTTGGCCGCCTTGCTCCGGGAGGCGGAGCCGCCCAGCCGGGTACGCCGGGCAGAAGCCCTGCCGCTGCCCGATGCTTTTACACGGGAAGATACGTGAACCTCCTGCCGGTGTCCGGGTGAAGGTTCCGGTGCGGCTGTCATCTCACCATCCCCCTTCGCCGGTTGCCGTCAATAAAGCCTGCTCTTTCGCCTCTGCGCTGAAGGACCAGACCTGCCGCATCCAGATGATCCGTGAGAATAACCTCACGCAAGGGATCTGTTCCCGCCTGCTTGGGCCGTACGGCATTCAGCCTGCCGACCGGCACCTTATGCACGGCCTTCACCTGCAGGCCCTCAAGCACCGCCTGCGCGTGTGCCAGAGGCGGCCGTGACAACAGGCCGCTCCCCAGAGAGGCAAGAGCTCTGCGGCTGAGTGCATGAGGCACCGCCGTCAGTGAACAGCCCTTCAGGTCCGGACGGCCAAGCATAATGTTGAGCACATGCTTAGAGAGCACCACCGGATGCGGGAATTCCTGGCGGACAGGACCGGAGTAATCATTCAGAGCCACATCTGTTCCACGACTGACTGCGGCCACAAAGGGACGCAGCTGTGAAGCGTTAAGCGCAAAATCCCCGTCAATGAAGAGCAGGACCTCTCCTTTGGCTGCCTCTGCTCCAACACTGCGGCCCACATCATGACCGAGCGGCTGCTCGAAGTGAATGACATGCGCCCCCAGTGACAATGCAATCTCTGCCGTATTGTCGGCAGAACCGTTAACCACAACAATAACCTCACAGCGGGGATGGACTTCCCTGGCTCCGGCAATCACCTTGCCAATCGTTCCGGCTTCGTTCATAGCCGGAATGATCACCGACACATAGGGGGCGGGGTGATTGGCCGCAGGGAACGGCACGGCAGAGCGCACCGGCCGGGAAATCCGCCGCTTGGGTTGCAAAGCCCGCCGCCCCGTGCGGCGGGCAGATGTACGTGTGTGCTTCAAGCTCATCCACCTTCCTTGCAGGGCATGGTCTCCGGGCTGAGGGTTACATCACAGTCTATGTAATCCGCTGTCCCGGGTAACGGCAAGTGTCTCCCTTCGTGCAGAAATTTGGACAAATGCCCTCCTGCTGCCGGAGCCCTGTTGAACCCGGATTCCGCCGGCCTTATCAACACAAAGAGCGCAGCCTCCGGCTGCGCTCTGTATTGTTCATCTTCCTGCTCTAATCAAACACACGATGATCTGCAGCCGGCTTCACCAGAGGTGAACCGAGGGCGATCCAGGACAGTACTCCATAGAAGTGAGGAGTTTCGCGCAGGCGCACTACTTCAATCGTCGCGTCCCCGCCCGATCTGTTCTTCAGCGAAGCATGGAAATACGGCTGGTTGGTCATGGCGACCAGCACATAGCCGGTATGGCCGAAGCTTTCATCAAAAGATACGGTTACTTCAACACTCTGCGCGTCTCCATTAAACATGAAGGCCGTCATGCCGAACTGCTGCAGAACCTCCCGGTTCCCGGCACTCTGTACCGGACTGAACGACAGATGCTCGGGATTAACCGATCCGGGCGCCAGATGGTCTCCGGTCACCGCACCTTGAGCAATATGATAGCTCTGCACGCTGTCTTCTTCCAGATGGCGGGATTGAATGGCAAATGAAGTGATTTTGGAAGCATCCACTGCTTCGTCCTGAAGCTCTGCACTCCCTACCGAACCTTCGGTCAGATGTTTGGTTCCGATGCTGCCAAGAGCAAGCTTCTCGCCGGTAATGCTGCCGTCCGTCAGCTGCCCTGCACCGCGCGTTTCCTCTGTGAGCTGCTCAAGCTTTTTCACAATGCCGCTGCTCAAATGACGCTCTTCCAGTGCGCCGTCTGCCAGATGCGCGCCTTGGATGCTCTGCCCTTGCAGATGCTGGGCACCTACTGCGCCTGCCGCCAGCTTGCTGCCAGTGATGCTGCCGTCTGCCAGCAACTCGGAGGTCAGCGTATCCTCGGCCAGATGGTCCAGACTGATGCTGCCGGAGCGGATATGGCGGCCGTCTACCGCGCCCAGGGCCAGATGGCCCCCGAATACGCTCCCCGGAGCCAGATGATAGGCACCTACTGCGCCTGCCGCCAGCTTGCTGCCGGTGATGCTGCCGTCTGCCAGCTGCCCCGCATTGCGCCGCCAGCTTGCTGCCGGTGATGCTGCCGTCTGCCAGCTGCCCTGCATTGCGCGTTTCCGCTGCGAGATGCTCCAGCTTCTTCACAATGCCGCTGCTCAAATGACGCTCTTCCAGCGCACCGTCTGTCAGATGTCCGCTCTGGATGCTCTGCTCCTGCAGATGCTGAGCACCCACTGCACCTTCCGCCAGCTTACTGCCGGTGATGCTGCCATCTGCCAGCTGCCCTGCATTGCGAGTCTCCGCTGCGAGAAGCTCCAGCTTCGTTACAATACCGCTGCTCAAATGACGCTCTTCCAGTACGCCGTCTGTCAGATGTCCGCTCTGGATGCTCTGCTCCTGCAGATGCTGAGCACCTACTGCACCTGCCGCCAGCTTGCTGCCTCCGACACTGCCGTCTGCCAGCAGCTCTGAGCTCAGCGTATCTTCAGCCAGATGCTCACGCTTGATGCTGCCCGCGCGCAGATGGCAGCTGTCCACTGCTTCAGGTGCCAGGTGACCGCCATAGACGCTGCCGGAAGCCAGATGAACAGAGCCCACTGCGCCGGAGGCCAGCTTGCTTCCTCTGATACTGCCGTCCGGCAGCAGCTCAGAGCTGCGGACTTCCTGCGCCAGATGTTCCAGCAGGATGCTGCCGGAGGCCAAGTGATGCCCTTCCAGCGACCCATCCGCGACATGCTCTCCGTGGACGCTCTGCGGCTTCAGATGCTGAGGCCCCACTGCCTCTGCCGCCAGCTTGCTGCTTTCAATACTGCCGTCAGGCAACAGCTCAGCACTTCGTACTTCGTCTGCCAGATGCACAAGCTTAATGATACCCGAACTTAAATGCCGCTCCTCAAGCGATTCATCCGCAAGATGCTCGCCGTGGATGCTCTCCAGCTGCAGATGCTGTGAATGTACAGCTCCTACAGCCAGCTTGCTTTCGTCAATGCTGCCATCCGGCAGCAGCTCGGCGCTCAGCGTCTCCGAAGCCAGATGTGCAAGCTGGATGCTGCCGGTGCGGATATGGCGGCTGTCCACAGCATCTGGAGCCAGATGACCGCCATAGATGCTGCCCGCAGCCAGATGGAAGGAGCCTACCGCACCTGCCGCCAGCTTGCTTCCGCCAATACTGCCGTCCGGCAGCAGCTCCGCACTCCGGGTTTCATCTGCCAGATGCTCAAGCTTGATCAGGCCGGAATGCAAATGCCGTTCCTGCAGTATGCCGTCTACCAGATGCTCGCCATAGATGCTCTCCTGCTGCAGATTCAGCGAGCTTACCGCACCTGCAGCCAGCTTCTCGCTGCTAATGCTGCCATCCGGCAGCAGATCTGAGGTCAGTGCATCCTGGGACAGATGTGCCAGCTGGATGCTGCCGGGCCGGATATGACGGCTGTCTACGGCACCCGCAGCCAGATGGCCGCCATACACGCTGCCTGCCGCCAGATGAAATGCACCTACAGCGCCTGCTCCCAGCTTGCTGCCTACGATGCTGCCATCCGGCAGAAGATCTGCACTGCGCGCTTCTTTCGCCAGATGCGCCAGCGTGATCTCGCCTGCACGGATGTGCTGCCCTTCTACGGCTTCCGGCGTCAAATGGATAGTCTGCACACTGTCCGGAGCCAGATGGACGGATTCCACAGCCCCCGGAGCCAGCTTCTCCCCGCTGATACTGCCGTCCGGCAGAAGCTCGCCGCTGCGGACTTCTGCCGCCAGATGAGTCAGGCTGATGCTGCCGCCGGCTATATGCTGTCCTTCTACCGAGGATTCAGCCAGGTGGCTGCCAGCCACACTTCCGGCCGCGAGATGGCGGGCGGCTACAGCACCCTCCGCCAGCTTGGCGGCACCGATGCTGCCATCCTGAATCTGGATAGAGGATACAGAGCTAGGAATGATATGCCCGTTACCGACCGACATCGGACGGATATGCGCTCCGCCCACACTTCCCGGCGCGAGATGTCTGCCCTGCACCGAAGTATCGCTGATGGAATCCGGTCCAACGGCCCCTGCTGCTAAATGTTCGCTCTGCACGGCTAAAGCTGCCAGCTTTGAAGCACTCACACTGCCGTCCGCCAGCTTGATCGAGGTAACCGATAAATCGCCAAGTTTGTCTGTCGAGACACTCTCCGGCGATAATTTCAATGAAGTTACCGCATGGTCGGCCAAATGATGCGGCTGTACAATACTGGCAGCAAGGTGCGCCTCCTTCACTGCTCCGGAAGCCAGCTTATCTCCCGATACCGAACCGGACTGCAGGGCGGATGAAGTTACACTATTTTCCCCGAGATGCCTGCGTTCTACAGCTCCCGGAGCAAGATGTTCAGCGTCAACCGCTTCCTCCTGCAGCACGCGGCTGCTGATGCTGCCATCGGCCAGATGCTTCTCTTCAACGGCACAGACGGCGATATGTTCTCCGCTTACCGCTTCTCTGGCGAGGGCATTTCCGCCAACCGCACCGGTGGCCAGCTTGGCGGAAATGACACTCCCGTCCGCCAGCTTGGTTGAGCTGACACTCTGGGGACTAAGATGTTCTCCCGTAACAGAGTCATACGCCAGCTGCTCTTCCGTAACGGCCCCGGGAGCCAAATGTCCGGCAAGAACGGCATGCTGCTGGAGCTGCACAGATCCGACGGATTCCATAGCCAGGTGGGAATTGTCTACGGCTTCGCGCTGCAGATGAGCCGAGGTGATGGCCTGCAGGGCAATTTGCGGTCCGCGTACTGCAGATTTGGCGATATGGCGTGTAGTTACCGCTTCATCAGCCAGCTTATGCGGCAGGATGCTCTGGTCCGCAATCTTGGAGGAAGTTACCGCCTGCTCGATCAGCTGTGTTGTACCCACTGCACCCTCTGCCAGCTTCACGAATGAAATACTGCGGTCCGCCAGATGCCGGCTGCCAATTTCCCCGTCAGCGATATGCTCCGCATTTACGCTCTCCGGGCTTAAGTGCTGGCTGCGGACAGCCTTCTCCTTAATCTGCCGTGATCCAACTGCTGCGTCCGCGAGATGCCCGCCGTCAATGATGCCCGCCTGAAGCTGCTCTTTCCCAATCAGCCGGGTAGCCAGCTGTTCCCGTCCAATTGCGCCAGGAGCCAGATGCTTCGATGTAATGACGCCTTCACCTACGTGGCGGCCTTCAATCACCGCGTCGCCCAGCTTGACGCCGCTGATCTCTCCATCGGCGATTTTGTCACCGGATATTGCTTCATCTGCCAATTTCGAGCGGTCAATGCTGCCGTTGCCGATGTGGCGGCTGACAATACTGCTGCTGAGAATTTTCTCGCCGGTAACCGCACCGTCATCCAGCAGCTCCGCCGTGATGATGAACTCGCTGAGATGCCTGCTGCTGATGGCTCCATCGGCAATCTGCCCTCCGCCAATAATCCGGTCCGCCAGCTTCTCCGGACCGATGCTGCCATTCTTCAGCTTTTCTCCGCCAATGGAATGATCCAGCAGCTTCCCTCCGCTGATACTGCCTTCCGCCAGATGCTCGCCGGCAATGGATTCCGGAGCAATCTTAGAGGAAGTAATCGCCTTGTCCGCGATGTTGATGTTCTGCACGGCATAGTCCTGCAGCCATGGCGTACCAATGATGCCGAACTTCAGCTTGGACCCGTCAATCGTGCGCGGAGCAATCTTGGCACCGGTGACTGCCGCATCGGACAGATCATCGGTATAGACAGGCTGCAGGCGCTCTTTTTCCACGGGTACAATGACAGTCGGCTCCACCAGAGATTCAACATCCTCATGCTGCTCCTGATCCTCTTCCACTACCGTTTCCTGTATAGCCTCTGGTTCAAGCAACGTCTGCTGGACCGCCTCCGGCGCTTCCAGGATTTCCACCCCGCTGACCTGCAGCGTCCGGTCCACTGTATCCACCGCTTCTACGGCGGCAGATTCTTTCACTTCTTGTATTTTGGGACTGCTTTTCAACATGCTAAGTTCAGTCTTATTGGGATCATCTACATAATAGAGCGGTTTTTTTGAACTGCGATGCTGATTTCTTTTGGAACTCTTCACAAGCAGTCTCCTCCTTCCATCTGTTGTTTCTCCTAGGCATCATATGCAGTAGTATGGGCTGATGACACCATTCCCCCGGCTAAGCTTTGTTAAGAAAAAGGTGTAGCGTTCAAAAGAAATCCATTCTCGCCTTTCAAAAAAGGGCATCTGCCGCCGCGCATCCGTCCAACCCTGACGGGCACGTACACACATACAATGACAGGAGACGAAAATCAGCCGGGAAGCTACTTCAAGATAACGGGAGGAACGAACATGGGGCAAAAGCTCGTTGGGATACTGCTAAATGCCGCTGTGCACGGGGGCGTTCCCCGGTTAAAAACCGGACAGGAATCTCTGGCCAACTACGAGGAGGCGACCGCCGCATACGGATTAACCCCTTGCTTTCTGAAGCTGTCCGGCATCGATACGCAGACCGGCTTCAGCAGGGCATATATAAAGGGTCCGCACGGCTACCGGAGTCAAGTCATCCCGACGCCGGAGGTCATCCATAACCGGGCGATCTATGACCCGGGCAGCAGCGGCGTCCAGCGGCTGCTCCGGCAGGGTATTCAGGTATACAATACATGCAACCGCTACGGCAAGGATCAGATTCACGGCCTGCTGGAGCAAAACCAGGAACTGCAGACGGTTCTGCCAGTCACATCCGCCGGAATGTCCGGTCTGAAGGAAATGATGGACAGTTATCCGGATCTCATTCTTAAGCCTTGCCGGGGAAGTGTAGGCAACGGGGTTATGCGTCTTACAAGGATCAGCGGAGCCGGGCGGTGGAAATGGAGCTACTCTCCTAACGGCTCAAGACGCTGGTACAGTGTGCCGGTGAATCAGGGCGCCATCCCCCGGGCACTCCGCGCCAGACTCTCTTCGGTACCGTACCTGGTGCAGGAGCGGATACCACTGGCTGAGATAAGCGGCCGCCCCTTTGATCTGCGTATTACTGTACAGCGCGGCTGGGGCGGAGACTGGCAGGTGACCGGCATGTTCGCCAAGCTGGCTGCACCGGGCGGCTTCGTGTCCAACATCGCCAGGGGAGGCGAAGCACTGAGTTCATCCTTCGCTCTGGAAAAGGCTTTCCCCGGCGAAGCAGCCGCGCGGATCCGCATGTCAGTCCTCTCCCTCAGTCTCGCCATTGCCCGTGAGCTGGAGCAGAGCCTCCCGGGCCTTGCCGATATCGGTCTGGACATCGGGGTTACGGGGAGCGGACGCTTATATTTCATCGAATGCAACGGGCGCGACCAGCGTTACGGTTTCAAGAAAGCCGGGCTCGGCCCCATCTGGAAAGAAAGCTACCGCCGCCCGATGGGCTATGCCAGATACCTGTATGAAGAGGCTGCACGGCATAACTCTTATTGATTTGTCTTCTATTCTATGTCAATATAATGCAGAGCGGGTGAGGTCCTTGGCTACCGGGACCTTGCTGCTGCATGATGGAAGGGAGATGGGCATGGTTAAACAATTGCTGCGGCTGATGACCGAGCTATCCTCACACAGATGGCTTTCCCGGGTAATGGGCGCTTTTTCCCATAGCAGACTCAGCCGCTTTATGATTCCGGTATTTATTCGTTCCTATCATATTCCTGCCGCCGAGGCGGAGAAGACTGCCGGAGAATACCGTACACTTAATGAATTCTTCAGCAGACGCCTGAAGCCGGGAATGCGGCCGGTGGCAAGCGGTGAACAGGCTGTGGCAAGTCCTGTGGATGCCATGATTACGGCAATGGGCGACATTAACTGCGGAACAATAATGAATGTGAAGGGTCAGGATTATACGCTGGAGGATTTGCTTAATCATTCGCCACACCTCGAATTGTATAAAAAAGGCTACTATTTCGTCCTCTACCTGAGCCCCACCGATTATCACCGGATTCATTCCCCGTTAACCGGACAGCTGCGGGAGAGCGATTATATCCGCGGGCGGGCTTATCCCGTGAATGATTTCGGCATGCGGCATATGAAGAGTGTCCTGAGCCGCAACGAACGGCTGATTACTTATATAGCCGGCAACTATGGCGAAACCGCCGTGGTCAAGGTAGGCGCAATGAATGTGAGCAGTATCCGCTACACGGATGAATCCGCTACTGAATGGCAAATAGGCGACGATCTGGCCTATTTCGAGTTCGGCTCTACCGTAGTCCTGCTGCTGGAGAGCGGCACCTTCACCCCGCGCCCCGGGCTTACCGTAGACACGAAGGTGAAGATGGGAGAGCTGCTGGGTGAGATGCAGCGGGCTACTTAGCTGCCGGGCAGAGTCCGGCTTGAATGAAACAACTAAGATGAAACCAAACAGAGCTTTCTGGACAGACAAAGCCCCGCACAAGGATACGTGAGTGTATCTTGTGCGGGGCTTTATTTTGGGGTTGAAGAAACCCTTCGCAATATCATCCGGACCGGATGACTCCTGCGTTAATCGTATATTTACCGTATAAAGGTATTCCTTACCCGCTCCGATTTGCGGAAATAAGCCACCCATAGAGCACAGGTGAGGGCCGCTCTTATAAGATCACGCAGACTGCTGCCGTCTTCCAGCTCGCTAGCAACCGGTATATTCATGATTAAAATGTAATCAATGATTCCTATCAGCAGGTTGGCAGAATACAGCAGAATAATAACGCGCGGCAAAAATGCCTTTTTCCGGTACAACAGAACTAAAGTAAACACAGTAAGCACCAGCAGCAGCACATTTGCAGCGGCTTCAAACACGATCAGAGGAGCCCATAGCGGATGGTACATTTCTCCTTGTGGTGAAGCCAGAATATCCCAATACTCCCGGCCAAAGCTGGGGAGATTGTAATTCAGCAGTTGAAAAGCCACCTGAAACAATGTTGCGATTAATCCGATCTGCACAAGCACCAGCCAGCCTCCAAGACCCGAAGGGCCGAGTGGGGCATAGGTTTGGGGTTCCTTTTGAACCTCGATTTCCAATTTCTTATTCCTCCTTTATTGCGGCGAAGAGGCTGTAGCTTCCAGTTGTTCGTTAATGGCATTAGCCAATCCTTCATAAGAGGAATCCGGCAACAGCTTTCCGTTCACCATAAATTGCGGTGTACCGTTAACCCCATAATGACCGGCTGTTTTGTAATCCTCTTTCACATCCAGCATATATGTATGTTCCTTCAAATCTTTCTCGAACAAACTGTAATCGATGCCGTTTATGTTTTCCTTCACCAAATCTAGAAGGAAAGACTCTGTGGCCCAAATTTTACTTTCATCGCCTTGGTGTCCGTACAGTACATCATAGAACTCCCAGAACTTATCGTTATCCTGTTTGGCGATAGCTTCCCCTGCACTCGCGGCAAGAATAGAGTCACGGTCTATAAACGCGTAGTTAATAAAGAAAAGCTCAACCTTTCCTGAATCTACAAACTCACTTATGAAGCGCTGCATGTTCGATTCTTTCCATTTCTTGCAGGCTGGGCATTTAAAATCGGCAAATTCTACAACTTTTACTTTTGCCTGGGAATCGCCAAGATGAGGCTGTTTTTCATACTTTAGCCCTTCAGCTTGATATTCGCCCTTAATCTGAGTGTAATTAGGCATTTCCTCCACTGAATACGACTTCCCTGATGTATGATCTATGACGATAATCAATATTAATCCAATCAAAATAATTACAAAAATACCGGAAGCCATAAGCATTGTTCTGCTCATCTTTGAATTTTTGTTCCGTTTGTTCACATGATTTGACAAGCTAATTTTGCTCCTTTAGAAGGACCTTCAGAATCTGAAGGTCCTTTTTTCGTGAATACTTTCTATTTATCAGGGCGATACAGGCATGCTGGACTTCGAGACATTACCTACTTCATCTACAGCAATTACAGTAATAGAGACCAACTCATTGTCAGGAATCTGTAATTCAATTCCTTCATGTTCGACTGTCTTCAGTACGAGTTCTTCATTCATGTACACCCAGTATTCTTTGACGCCTATATTATCCTTTGATTCATCCCATTGTAGAACGGCTGCACCAGCATTCTTCGTGATCCCTACATGAGCAGGAGCAGTAGGAGCAATTAAGTCAGGCATTACAAATTCGGCGGGGAATTTCAGCCCCTGAATAACACTCTGCCTGGCATCTATCTTGTCAGCAAATTCATTGGTTAAAAGAGTACTGGCATTAATGGTTTTGGTAGATGCAGTTTGGCCAGGAGTTAACCCGAGCACGGTTACAGGAACCAAGGCATCCCTTGATGTTCCATTACCCAGTTGCCCACCACTATTGCTGCCCCAAGTCTTCACCACGTTACCGTCAATCACCGCATTATGGCTTACACCTGCATCCATGTCTTTGGTAGTGCTGATCGTTGAAACTGTTACAGGTATTGAAGTAGCACCTGTACTGTTATTGCCCAACTGTCCTGAAGCATTGTAGCCCCAGCTGTAGACAGCAGAATCCTTCTTTGCAATGCTGTGATACATGCCTGCGGAAATCTGTGTAATCCCGTTAACAGAAGATACGTTTACAGGATTGAAACGATCCGAATATGTTTTATCGCCAAGCTGGCCATATGAATTACTCCCCCATGCCCAGACGGTCCCATCAGTCTTCAGCGCAAGAGCATGATAGAAACCTGCAGAAACACTGCTTACATTGAGCAACGTGTTAATCTTAACTGGAACCATTGAATCTGTTGTAGAACCGTTGCCAAGCTGGCCATTCATATTCGTCCCCCATGCCCAGACGGTACCGTCAGTCTTAACCGCAAGACTGTAGAACATGCCTGCGCTTATCGCTTTCACCCCACTGAGTGAAGGTATCTTTGTAGGAACATATTTATTACCGGTAGTTCCAAGACCCAATTCACCAAAGTAATTTGATCCCCACGCCCACACTGTTCCGTCACTCTTCAGCGCCAGTGCGTGCGTATGACCTGCAGATATAGCTGTAACAGAGTTGAAATTCTCAATTTTGAGCGGCAAATATTGTTGGGATGACAGGTCTGTATTGGCGAGTTGTCCCATGGAGTTATCACCCCACCCCCATACTGTGCCATCACTTTTCAACGACAATCCGTAAGAACCACCAGCGGAGATGGCTGTCATCGATGACAGATTCACAGTCTGTGAGGCCGTATACGAAGTAGACAATGTGCCATTTCCTAATTGTCCTCTATAGTTGCTGCCCCATGCCCATACAGAACCATCGCTCTTAAGGGCGTAGGTTTGATCGGATCCCGCGGAGATCGCCATTGGCGCGGAAGCCTCCATCGTTACCGAAACCTCATTGCTAGAGGCCGAAATATTGTTGGCATAGTCCCTCGCCTTAATAGAGAATGTATACGTTGTTCCAGGCGCAAGACCTGTAGCCGTGTACCCGGTTACTGAATCAATCGAGTTCCCGTCAACAGGAAGTGCCTGAATCAGATTTGTCCCCCGATAGACTAGATAATCTTTGATGCCGTGATTATCAGAAGCTTCGTCCCAAGACAGCACAGCTGTAGTTGCTGTTTTACCCGCAGTGATCAAGTGGGCTGGTGCAGCAGGAACCAGCGTATCGACCGGATAACTTATTCCGCTTACTATCGTACGGGTACGCTGCGGGGTCAAATTGCCTGTACCCAATTGAGCGTCATCATTAACCCCCCATGCCCAAAGTGAGCCATCCATTTTTACAGCAAAGTTGTAAAACTCAGCAGCTTCAATATCGGCAATTCCATCCAAATGCGCAGCTCGAACAGGGACAAGTCTGTTCTGCACAATAGTGCCATCTCCCAATTCACCCTGTGCATTGTCCCCCCAGCTCCAGACCTTGCCTTCACCAGTTAACGCCAGATTATGAGCATAAGAGGAAGATATTTTGATAATATTGCTCAGATTCTGAACCTTTGCCGGGGCAGGAGCATCATAAGTTGATCCGTTTCCAAGCTGACCATTTGCATTGAAGCCCCAGGTCCACACAGTTCCGTCCTTCTTCAGAGCAGCCCCATGCATATAGGAGAAATCAATCTGAATAATATTTGCCAGCCCCTGAATCTGCAAAGGGATAAGCTGCTTATATTCAGCAGTTGGATTATAACCAAGAATTCCTCTGGAGCCATCTCCCCAGATCCATACCGTACCATCTTCTTTTAGCGCCATAGTGTTGTAATATCCGCCAGCAATCGAAACAACCGAACTCAATCCGCTGACCTGCACAGGAGTAGCTGAGCTATTGATCGTCCCAGTACCCAGTTGTCCGAAACCGTTATTTCCCCAAGTCCAGACCGTCCCATCCTCTTTCAAGGCAACAAAGTGTCCGAGACCGGATGAGATAGACACAATGTGATCAAGTCCGGCTACAGCCTTCAAGGATAAATTAATGCCGTAGCTATCCTGTCCCCAGGTCCACACGGTCCCATCGGCACGCAGCCCAATATTCTGGGTCAATCCGGATGAAATCATAGAAAAACCATCAAGCGCTGAAATTCTTGTAGCGGTATTGCGGGTGGTAAATGTTCCATCCCCAAGTTGCCCTCTGTTATTAAGACCCCAGCCCCAGACTTCTCCTTGATTATTTAAGGCAAAGCTATGATCACGGTATCCGGATACCGCAATGCTGCTGGTGAAGAAGATTAGAGGAACTGTTTCTTCAGATACATTCCCCGCATTATCGATAGAAACTACAGTAATGGAGTACTTTTCGTTCGGGCGAAGATTCTCCAGCTTAATCTGCCGATCCTTCGTGATGCCGAGCAGCTCTTCTCCGTTCAGTATTTCATACTCATTCATTCCTGACAGGCCATCTGAACCAACTGTCCAGCGGATTAGGGCCGAAGTTCCAAATTGATTGATTTTAAAAACATTCGCTGGCGCAATTGGCGGAGTTAAATCGATTTTAACGGCCCCTTCAGCAGTTGGACTTACATTTCCCGCCATGTCAATCGTCCGAGCATAAACCTGGGTGATCCCTTCTCCACGGACAGGAAATGAATTAACGTATTCACTCCACTCAGTGGCCCCACCAACCTTGTAATCGTAGCCTCGGACTAGACTCTCTGCATCTGTTCCACCATCCAGGCTGACATAGACCGGTTCATTCGTCCAATCAGATGTGCTAAGACTAATTACTGGAACTGTCGGAGATACTTTATCAAACTGCAATGTATATTCAGCTACCACACTGCTGTTTCCAGCGTAGTCCAGTGTCCGGGCATATATATTGGTCTGCCCATCTCCACTTACTTCTACAGGCTGCGTATAATCGAGCCATTCTCCGGAGTTTCCTACACGATACTGTGATTTCAGCGTACCGCTCTGACTATCAATACCATCCGTTATAGTAACAGTGAAGGTGGAGTTGCTCCAGACATCCGGACTAATCTTGAAGTCAGGAGAAGACGGAGGCTCCATATCTACACTGATTTTGGTTTTTTTCGCTTTTTCCACGTTACCGTCTATATCCGCGGATCGATAATGAATGATTGTGTTAGCACCCTCAACGGCAAAAGGAGTAATGTACCGGTTCCAGTTCTGTCCCGCATTTAGGCTGTATTCTGAATATTGTATCCCCGAATGTGCATCGTTTGCGTTCAGGGAAACTGTAACAGCGCTGGTGTAATAAGAATTCTGTCCTAACGTCCCATTCACAGTAACGGATGTTTCAGGAGGGAAATTATCTTTCTTTATCGTAAAAGAAACTTCTTTGGGTGCTTCGTTATTGTTATTTAGTCCAAGAGACTGATAAAGAATATGATATACTCTTTTGTCCGAGAATGAGAGCGGTTGACTGTAGGTCAGCCAAGATCCTCCATCATCCAGACTATACAAGGTTGAAGAAACTCCGGAACCCGGGTTCTGAACGGAAAGCCCAAGCTCTACTGTCCCATAATAAATTCCGTTAACATTAAGATTGCCTTTGAGCAGGTGTCCGGTTACCGGGGCACCCTCGGCGGCTGCCGCCGAAGGTGTTCCAGTTCCAATACCGGGGATAAGAAGCGTGAAGACAAGGACAAAGCTTATGATCAATGTAAAAGACCGCTTTAATGAGTACATTTCATTCCTCCGTACGCTTCAATTTAATTTGAGTTAAGTCAACTTCATGCCAAGAATATCCAAGGAGGATAGGAGGGATATACACAGGTTTTCCCCATTTATACTTCAAATCCAGCATTAGTTCTCCCAGCCACATTTCTCCTTGTTCATCGAACTGCATTTTCCATTTTCCGCTTTCAACGGCCTTGCCTTGGTTCATTCTTTGCTCAGCTTCAGTATAAGTAAATTCCATACCTTTGTTATTCTCAATGGTCAGCAGTGCTGCTTCATATTTACGTTTCTGTTCTCGCTCCATTTCCTCTGTGAACTCCGAATCATATACGACAGAGAAATCCAGACCCTGTAATTGGTGTTTTTCAATAATTGTTCTGAATGATTCTGTAACGTAAACTCTAGTTGCTGCCAATTCTTTAATTTTGAACATATAAGTATTTTCAGGGACTTTAGCAAAGTCAAATACCAAATCATCAAAACCTAAAAAATACTTCTCTTTGAACCATTTGGCCTTCGACTTCTGCCAATCCACACAGTCTAAAATATTGGTAACATTAATCATAAATATATCAAACTCATTATGCATGAGAGGAAGAAACTCCACCTCATGTGCTGTATATGGCTTAAGTATTTGCATAACCCTTTCAGATACTACAGGTTTTCCATTTACAAAATGTGGGAATTCATTAAAAGACTTTTCTTTATGTGTCTGCAATTCAACGGGTTGCCAAGTATAGGCTAAGATTTGTCCCTCAAAATCAGTATTAATAGAATGAGATGAATGTCCTTCAACACTATCACTCATAATCAGAGTAGTAGTTATGGAGTAATTAACTTTAAATTCATATATTTTCACTTAAACACCCCATTTTTCAATTTTCTATTTCCTTAAATATTTTCAATTTCCCACTTAAAAGCGACTCCCTTAGACCATTCAGTATTTCAATTGCTGCTAATTGCGCTTCCTTAGGATCTGTGATTTTCTTTACTGGCCTCAGTGCATCTCTAACGGTCTCAAAGTAATCCTCAGCATGGTCGGTGTTATGAGTAGAGACTAAATACTTTCCGTCTTCCAGTGATAGTGTAGACGGGGATGTCTTTAGTTTTGCTGGAGGCAAGTAGACACCATTTGCTGATGAATTAATATCAATGTTAACATTCGCCAGAATATCTCTTGCTTCCTGTGCTGCTTGTGACGGTTCTTTTGCAGGAACTAGATGATGCGCTTCCCAGTTAGGCTCTTTTTTAATATTCGTAGCTGCCTTCAATTCTGCATTTAGAATTGCCGAGTTCCCCCCAGTAGTTCGTTTAGATAATCTATGAGGTACTACCTTAGCATAATTAGACAATTCACAAGCTGCAATTGTATTATGCGTTAAAAGGCCCAGCGCCGAGACATAAAAAGTGTGATATCCTTCTACTTCAAAATTGTAAACTCTTGATTCTTTATCGCTTAATTCAACAGACTCTAAAACAACAGCAGTGCCTGTTTGTGTCTCTAATAAATCCCCAGAAGTTAACTCGTCAGCGGTTACCCAGCCTTTTCCTATCACCCAAAACGGATGGTTACCTGTGCTTTGAATTATTTTACCTTGAATTCCAAGATTATAAATCTCGGTATTTTCCCTGCTAAATAAATTCACGACAGGTTTATAGGCTTGTTTGCCGGTATCCGTATCTTTAGCCAATACAAGATCGCCAATCTGAATCTGTTCTATTGGCTTGGGTCCATCTTTGGTAATAATCTCCGTTCCTTCAGGAACGCATCCGCAGGGGTTCAATTTATAGACTAGTTCAACACGTTTAGCTGCGGTATATGAAATTTTCTTTCCCACTGTCACAAAATTACCTACGAATGGGACGATAGCTCCGGCTGACAATAAGGCGTCAATATAATCACCATTCACAAAGTAAATCACGCCATTAATTGCATCAGCACCTTCACCAAGTATCGGTATCATCCCAACAAAGCTCAAGGTACACTGTAATCGCACTTTGGCTGTACCTTCACTGCATGTGGCTAGTGCTAACGCGCCAGCACCAAATTGCTGGATACCTGTCAACCCGTATACTTCTGCAAACCATGTTCCATATGTCAGGTCATAGGAATGATCATTAGGGTGCAAAATATAGCGTTCAAAATAGTTTTTGCATGCTTTACAAGGATCCGTTTTAGAGGTAATCTTTTTACCTTTTTCCGTGGTCGGAGGCAGCGGAATAATATTCAGCCCGTTTAACGGATCGTTGATTACCTGCACCAGGAATTCTTGAGTTTGTTTCTTCTTACTACCTTCCAGACGTGATACAAAAATCTTATAATAACCATCCTTCGCCCAGTACTGAGGCGTTCCTGAGATTACATCAGTATAATTCGCATACCAATATTTATCTGCAGACTTGGAATCAACCGCTCCATTCCAGGAAATGTCGGTTAGTGTATTCTTGTTAAAACTTCCTCCCTTGGTATATTCATAAACACTTATCCCATTTGCTAAATTAGCTGTTCTGATCTCTACCTTAAGGTTAGTATTGTTTGCCTTATTTTTATATTGAACTTTAACAGAACCTTTATTACCAGGCGTAGCATCAAAGCTTTTCACTGCGCTTGCTTTTTGAGCACGCAAGACAGACATGAACTCATTTTCACCCTGTGTGTACTCAATAATATTTATATCCGCTGACAACTCATACTCAAATTTTGAAAAACCCCAAGCGGGACCTTCCCAACCGCTCTGGATCTTCAGATAATATGTCCCGGCATCCAGATCAAACGACATCTGCCCATCAGCACTGAAGTAGCCTCTGATATTTCCGTGGGGATCCTCAATGGTCCCGTCACCCTGAGACAGATACAAGCTGATCTGATCGGGGGCAGTCAAATCTATTTTATAATAATCGGTATCGTACAAGGATGAAATTGCGAGTGGAGCACCTTGTGAATCTGTAGTTACTAATTCACCAAAGGGTAAGTTCACCGCAGAACCCGCAGTGTTATGCCCCATTTCTTCCACTGCAAACCGCGTTTGCAATCCGTTGATTGAGCCGAAGCTTCGCAGAGCGACATAGTAAGTCGTCCCCGCAGTTAAGTTCACTTCCAGTTTCGAGAAATGTTCACCGTACGGTCTGTAATCACGGGCATCATCATTGGAGTCAAGCAAATTCTGAAGATCTGTGTCCGTATATAAGGCTATTTCGGTATCGTTCAGCTCCGAAGTCGCCTGATAGTTGGAAGTGAAGAAGCGGTATTGGCCTGTCGCCGCAGGCGTGAATTGCAAATAAGCTTCTTCACCACTGGTCTTGGATAAGTCGATTGGTATCCCGGTGTTCAGGGAGGTAAATGCAGTTTGTCCAGCTGAAGTGACCAGCAGCCGTGCATACGTTTTGCCGCCATTCACTTCATCTACACGAATGTAATACGGAACACCCGCACTGAGATTCACAGTCACCTCTGAGAACACGGAGTCTGCTTTATCGTCGTTATAGCCGCCGGTAATTGTTTCTTCCATATCTACACTCGCAAATATAGAGAGATCCGTATCGTTAGCCTTCGAACTTGCGCTTCCGCCATAGCGGTTAGTGTTTATTCTGAATTTACCGGTATTCGCCGGAACGAAGACGTATACATTGCTGTTACCAGCCTGTTCGTTAATATCAACTGCATGATCCTGCTGAATGTAAGGAATGCTTGAGCTGATGACATCCGCAGTAATTCTCGTACGCAAAGCGGTTGTATCAAAACCATTTACTTTGACATAGTAAGTCTGTCCGCCAATCAGGCTGACTCGGATCTCCGAGAAGACCGTGTCATTCGTATCATCATTCACTGCAAGCTGCTTACCCAGCTGCAGATTATTATATATTGAAAGTTCGGTATCCACGGCAGGGCCACTGCCTTGGTACGGACTGGTAAAAATCCGGTACACCCCGGTTGTAGCCGGCTTGAAGCTGAACAGCTGAGTGCTGCGGGAGGCCTGATTTACATCCTGCGGCTGATATACAATTAGTTCCGGCAAGGTAGTAGAAGCCTGAACAGAGGCATAAGCGCTGGTACCTTCCGGATACACTGCGGCTACTTCCAGGAGATAGCCTTGTGAGGATATCAAGTTTAGAAAGGTGTATGAATTGACGCTTGAGGTACCTTTATCTACTCCGTTAATCCGAAGTTTATAGAGTACAGCCCCAGGCATCGCATCCCAGGTCAGCTTGATGCTGTTAGCATACTCTGTCTTTTCCAGACCAGTAGGAACTGCAAAAGGCTGTGCTTCAATGGCCCCTAAAATTAAAGTATACGGTGAGGAGCTGAACTGGCCGCTGAATCCGGTGACCTTAAGATAATAGACTTCATCTTTGGTTATTTGTAAATCCACATGCTCTGCTGCACCTGTACCATTAGAGGAGCTCCATATAGGAAGTCCCGATGCGGTATAAATATCTAGTTCATAATCTACCGTCGAGGGAATGGTTAGCCCGATAGGAATTTGTCCAGTCTCCTCAGCTGTCAGCTTGTAGTAATCCACATCACTGGCTGAGGAAATATAAGAGATATAACTATTCTCCGGGAATACATTTTTGGCGGTTATAACGGTGTCATTAGGTTCAAAAGTATCTTGCCCTATGCCTGCTTCAGTCACATAAACAGTAAACTGATAATCATATAACCCTGAAGGTACTGCAGGAAATTTGTATTTGATTGTATACGTACCGGTAGGCGTAGAGGAAGAAGTCTGCCAAGTATAGGGAATATCCTTGTCCAGCTCGACTCCGGTTATCGTTTTACTTGCAATGACTTGAAGCGGATTGGAGGCGGAAGTAACCTCCACATCAACCCGTTGATGCGGGTTCTCCCCATGCTCATCTCCTTCCAGCTTTAGGGAGACTGTAACCGATTCCCCAGGATGGATAGAAGCGCCGTCATTCTTAGGATCATAAGAGGCAATTCCTATTTCACTATCTGGATTAGAAGGAATGATTGTATTAAGCCCTGAGAGATTTTCTTCTGATAAAGGGGCAATTGAACCTGTAATGACTCCTTCTGCTTTAGCAATATTAATAATACCGTGACCGGCTTCATGTGATGTTTCGAGTGGTGTCGCTGTTTCATATAACTTGTCAATAACTTGCTGTCCACTGAGCGACGGATGGTGAGACCAGAATAATGCTGCAGCTCCCGTGACATGTGCAGCTGCGTTGGACGTTCCGGAGGAAACACCGTACCCACCATTCATCATCGTGCTCATTACACCAAAGCCCGGTGCTACAAGATCAAGCTCATCGCCTGTAGCCGAGAAGTCCGTACGGTGGTGTGATGACTCTATCGCTCCGACCGCAACAACCTCAGGGTATTTAGCAGGATATTGCACGGTGTCCTCTCCGGAACCGTTATTGCCTGCCGCAGCCACAATAATGATTCCGGCAGAGCTTGCCTTTTGTATGGCTTTGTGCAGTAATTCACTATATTGAGCAGATACAAAACTCATATTAATCATATTGATATCATGATCGATAGCCCATTCGATTCCCTGAATGACCGAACTTGTATATCCGTCGCCGGAGGAGTCCGCCACTTTTACCGCGTAAAGTTCGGTCTCCGATGCAGCACCTACTACACCAAATGAATTATCCAAGGCGGCAATCGTACCGGCAATATGTGTTCCATGCCCCTTCTCATCCCCGTAATCCGGGGAATTGTCCACATAACTAATTCCACCTGCAATACTCAGGTCAGGATGGTTAGATACTCCCGTATCAAAGACCGCCACTTTAATCCGGCTATCCCCTGAACCCACAGCTTGTCTGGTTATATATGAGCCTGTGGAATGGATGCCCCAAGGAATCGTTTGTGAGCTTTCCTTGATCGGCTGCTCTTCCACCTGTGTGAGTGCCTTCTCTTCCGCAATTTGTATCGGTTTGTCTTCTTCAACTGCAGCAACCATTGGATTTGCAAGCAACTGGTTGACTTCTTCCGGATGCAATTCCATATACAGTGCATTGGCACTCTCCAGGCCCTTCACATGATATAGATTAACTTTGTGTGCAAGATCCTCATTGTTTTGCTGCTTTCTCATCTCCGCGAAAGTGCTCAGATTTACAGCACTATCCGTAAAACCAGCCTCAAGTGTTTCTGCATACACACTGTAAACTACACTTGAGACACTTACAGGATAATCTTTTTTCAAGCTGACTAAATATCTTCCCCGTATACTTTTACTGTATGTATCTTGTGTTACTGTCATAGCAGACAGAATTTCACTAACTGCATCGTTTGTACTTTTCGAGACCAATGGCACTGATTCAACAGTTTCGAGCGACGGCTTATTCTCAGTGAGGAGGCCACTTTCAGCAGCTCCTGTAGCAGTAGCATAGCCCGACATCTGGCTGACATTACCAAGCAAGATAGATAAAACTAAAAATAAAGTGACTATCTTCTTCAAACAAATTTCCTCCTATTAAATAGATTTCCCTCCTAATACACCACTTAGAAAGGATAATCTTTCAACAAAAACCTAACAAC
The DNA here is from genome assembly GCF_000802655.2 of Paenibacillus sp. IHB B 3415. NCBI lineage: Bacteria > Bacillati > Bacillota > Bacilli > Caryophanales > Paenibacillaceae > Paenibacillus > Paenibacillus sp. IHB B 3415. The sequence continues at coordinate 28,163 of NZ_JUEI01000073.1, forward strand.
AATTAAAATTGTATTATTATGTAATTTTATGTCGAAAAATGACGCAATTCAAAAGATACTACTAAAGACATGCGCCGCAGGCTGGTGGCTATTGTAGTTTCATGGCCCTTGAACCCTATTTTTTGTTACTTGCTGGCAACCCGCTGTCACAAAAATGCCAAAAAGCCCTGCAACGAAATTCTGCAGAGCTGAATACATTCATCCAATATACTAATATCAACTATCAATTGAAGCTGTCAATTTCACATTTCTCCACCTCATGCCAGGTATAGCCAAGCAGAATCGGCGGGATATACACCGGTCTCCCCCACCGGTATATCAGCTCCAGTGTCAATTCTCCCAGCCAAAATTCACCGTCATCATCAAACTGCATTCTCCATTTTCCGCTGCCCACAGCCTGACCTTGATCCATTCTTTGCTCTGCTTCTGTATAGATGAACTCCTCACCCTTGTTTCTCTCAATGACCAGCAGAGCTTCTTCATATTTAAGCTGCCGTTCTTGCTCCATTTCCTCTGTGAACTCCGAATCGTATACGACAGAGAAGTCCAGACCTGGCAATTGATAATCTTCTATAAGCTCTCTGAATAATTAAGTAACAAACACTTTTGTTGTCGCAGCTCTTCCGTTTTGAACAGATATGTATTTTTCGGGATTTTAGCAAAATCAAATACCAGTTTATCAAAACGCATAAAATACTATTCATAAAGCCATTGTGCTTCCGAACGCTGCCAGTCCACACAATCCAAAATATTCGTTACATTCATCAAATAAAGTTCAAACTCATTATGTAAAAGGGGACGGAACTCAACCTCAGTAGGTGTATGAGGCTTAAGAATTTGCATAACCTTTTCGGAGACTATTGGTTTCTCGGGTATCAGATACGGAAATTCAAAATTTTCTGCGTTTATAAGTCTGCATTTCAGCGGGCTGCAAATCTCGGGCTAGATTTTGTCCTTTAAAGTCACTTCGAATAGGATGAGACGAAAGTGCGTCACGATTTTTCATAATTAATGTAGTTGTGTTGGAATGGTTAACCTTTAATTCATATACCTTCATTCATGCACCTCAGTTTTTATTCAATAAATTATCGTCAAATAATCAGATCCAGAATTTTACTTAACAAGAATAAACATATTATCAAATACACTCAACTACAAAATTTGTAAAATCTCAGCTGTATCTTGCCGAATTCATTCACAATCTGAAAAACATATCCCAAAGGCTGGAGCAGAGAGTTATAACTTGGCACTTGTCCCCTATTGATTTCAGCTTCCTATTCAGAACGTTTATGCAGACACCAAAAAAGGGAGTATCCCAAAACCACGAAATGGCTGGAACACTCCCTTTATTATCATTGATTAGACTTAGCTCAACAAAGCAAGTAGAACAGGATCGCACAATCCCCGAGTTACTCCGTAATCTTACTCTGATTAGCCACCTCGCGCGCTTTCTCCTGTACCTCTTCCGGCTCGCCGAGATAGAAGCGGCTGATCGGCTTCACATCATCATCCAGCTTGTAGACCAGCGGGACGCCGGTTGGAATATTGAGATCCAGCAGCGCCGTCTCATCAATATCCTCCATGTATTTGATCAGGGCCCGCAGCGTATTGCCATGCGCCGAGATCAGGACGCGTTCCTTCTTGCGGATCAGCGGCACAATCCGGTTGCCCCAGAAATCGCCGACCCGGTGCACGGTATCCTCCAGGCTCTCTCCGCGCGGAATATCGCCGGGACGCACTTCCTTGTAGCGGATATCATTTCTGGCATAACGCGGATCATCCGGCTCCAGCATCGGTGGCCGGACCGAGAGGCTGCGCCGCCAGATATGGAGCTGCTCCTCGCCGTATTTCAGTGCGGTTTCACTTTTGCTGAGGCCCTGCAGCGCTCCGTAATGGCGCTCATTCAGCTTCCACGATTTCTGCACGGGAATCCACAGCAGGTCCATCTCATCCAGCACATAGTTTAGTGTCTTAATTGAACGCTTCAGCACCGAGGCGAATGCAAGATCGAACGTGTATCCCGCATCCTTCAGCAGCTTGCCTGCTTTCTTCGCCTCGTCCACACCCTTCTCCGTCAGATCGGGATCACTCCAGCCCGTAAACAGGTTCTGCCGGTTGTATTCACTCTCTCCATGCCGTATCAGTACTATTTCGTACATAAGTTCTCTCCTTCTCCCGTGTGTTTATTCAACTGCTCTTAGCGGCAGCTTCTCAGATCTTATGCGGTTCATCCTTATATTCTGTCACAGACAGATGCTCTCTTCAACTTTACGTCCCCAGCTTCCCTGCAGCCATTGTAATAGAAGAAACGGCCCCGCCTTGAATGGGCGGGCCGTTCCGTCAGAAGTCTATATTATCTATTCCCCAAAAAGCCCTGCCGGTAATCCGGCAGGACTGGCCTTCTCCCGCCTGGACGAGAAGAGCTTACTTACTGTTTCCGCTGTACTCCCGGGTCACCGGGCCATCCAGCCGGATTCGGGCGCGCTGGTTGTCAGCGTATTTCCGACGGGCTTTTCCCGGTATGCTGCTTGAACTGGCGGCTGAAGAAGAATATATCGCGGTAGCCCAGCGCATCCGCCACCTCAGTCACATTCATACCGGCGTACAGCAAGAGATGCTGGGCCCGTTCAATCCGGGTGCGGATCACATAGGACTGAACCGAGGAGCCGGTGATCTCTTTGAACTTGATCGAGAAGTAACGCGGCGACAGCCCTGCCCGTGCGGCCAGATCCTCCACCCGGTGCGCAGCCCCTGGATGCTGGCTGACATAGTTAGCCACCTCGTGGATCACCTCAGCCAGCTGGTTGCTGACATGGCGCTCGATTGGCACGACCTGGTCCTGCCGCAGCAGATGAATCATCAGCTGCTTCAGGATCAGGCGGCCTTCTTCCTCTGCAGCGTAGGTCTGCACCAGGAACAGGCGGACGTAACGGGCCAGCAGATGCTCGAACTCCACGGTCTCCGTCAGTTCGTGATAAGGCGCAGGAATCTCCGTCACCTCTTCAGCGACATCGAAATGAATATATGTAAGCACAAGCGGTTTCTGCGGATTATGTGTAGCACTGGTGTGATCCCCCGGGCGGAACAGGAAGCAGCTTCCCTTCCCCACCTGATAGGGCACCCCGCTGCGCACAACGGTTCCCTCCCCGCTCCAGACATAGAACAAATCATAATTTTGCAGCGGCTTCTCTCTTTTTTGCCACTTCCAGCCCGGTTCACAGACGATCTTCGCCAGGGCCGGGAGGATTACAAAAGAGGATGGCGATGCATGCAGCATATTGGTCCCTCCTAAAGTTTTGTGGGCATGCCTTCCCTGTATTCCTTCGAACAAAACCCGCTTCGGAAGCAAACGCTCAAATTATGCGGAAAGTCCGCTCCTTCGAAATAACTGGCAGTAACACTCGCTTCGAAAGCGTAAGCTTACTTTTCATAATACCTTGTCCGGTTCCCTTTTGTACATCTTCCCCTACCTGCAGGACTGTCCCTATCCCCCCTCTATCTGTTAAAATATAGTAATCATTCTCTATAGATCGGCGGGGAGTATATGGACTACCACTATCTCTTTCACTATTATGATGAATCCACCGGCCCCTTCCGGAATCTGTCTGACCTTTCGCCTCAATCAGCGGAGACGGTGCTGCAGGATATCCGGGAGCAGAATAAGGGCTTTGCCAGCCAGCGTTCCGCCGATTATCTGCAGATCCGCCGCAGCCTTGAACAGAGGGCGAGAGAGCAATTTATCGCCAAAGGAGGCCAGCCGGTCCGCCGGCATCCGCATTACATGACTTTGGGGCAATGCCCCTGGCTGCAGCAGTGGTATCCGGAGGGGATGGAGCTGAAGATCCCGGTTGCGGCCTTCAACCCTGAGCGGATCAGCTTCACCTACGGCGATTTATTTCCCACAATGCGCTATACGGACGGCAAACCTTACCGTGGGCAGGTCTACACACTGAAAGAGATCCTTGAGGTAGTCCGCGAATACGGCCTGCCGCAGAAATGGAACGCAGCAGGAGACTCTGGTCCCGAGCGTTACGTCGAAGTCCAGCTCTGGGAGGAGCCGCCCGGCTTATTCCAAAAGTATTTATGAAAACGCGGCATTCCTCAGTGACGGCGGCAATTCACGGTGATATAATGTTAGGCAATGTTAGCGTATATATCCCAGAAGAATACCGGAAGGATGAAACTGATGAATCCACTGGCTGGACAATTGAATGACAGCATCAAGGCAGGCAATGAACATGTGTACGATATGCTCTCTAATCTCGGCAAAGCAATCTATTTCCCCAAAGAGGGAATCCTGAGCCAGTCTGCAGAAGCGACGGCTCATGCTAAGAAGTATAATGCCACCATCGGTATTGCTACCGAGAACGGGATGCCGATGCACCTTGGCGTTATCCAGGATAAGCTCTCCGCCTACAGCCCCAAAGACCTGTACGGCTACGCGCCTCCTGCAGGCAAGCCGGAGCTGCGCACGGTATGGCGGGAGAAGATGCTGCGGGAGAATCCGTCGCTGGAAGGCAAGTCCTTCAGCAATCCGGTCGTTACGAACGCCCTGACACACGGGCTTAGCATAGTTGCTGACTTGTTCGCAGAACAAGGGGATGCCGTCATCTATCCGGACAAAAACTGGGAGAACTACGAGCTGACCTTCGGCATCCGCCGTCTGACCGAAACCGTTAACTATCCGCTGTTCACCGAAGATATGAGCTTCAACAACGAAGGACTGCTGGATGCGCTGCTGGCCCAGAAGGACCGCGGCAAAGCCATCGTCCTGCTCAATTTCCCTAATAACCCGACAGGGTATACCCCTGGCATTAAAGAAGGCGAAGCCATCGTTGCCGCAATCCTGCGTGCCGCTGAAGAAGGCGTTAATGTCGTAGTCGTCAGCGACGATGCTTATTTCGGACTCTTTTTCGAGGATTCACTGAAGGAATCGCTGTTTGGCAAGCTCGCGAACCTGCACCCCCGTGTGCTGGCAATTAAGATTGACGGAGCTACTAAAGAAGAATTTGTCTGGGGATTCCGCGTTGGCTTCATCACTTACGCTTCCGAGAACAAAGAGCTGCTGGCTGCCCTGGAGCAGAAGACACTCGGCATTATCCGGGCCACCATCTCCAGCGGAGCACATCCGTCCCAGACCTTTGTACTGGATGCGCTGAAGGCGCCGGAATTCGCTTCCCAGAAGGAAGAGAAGTTCCAGATCATGAAGGGCCGGGCCAATAAAGTGAAAGCACTGCTGGACAGCGGCAAATACGGCGACGACGTATGGACTTATTATCCGTTCAACTCCGGGTACTTCATGTGCCTGAAGCTGCTCACCGTGCCGGCTGAAACCTTACGGCTCCACCTGATCCACAATTACGGGCTGGGCACCATCGCCCTCGGTGAAAGTGATCTGCGCATTGCCTTCTCCTGCATCGAAGAGGATCAGCTTGAGGATCTGTTCGATCTGGTCTATGCAGGCATCCGCGATTTGGAGAAAGCCTGATTCCCAGCCTTTGCATACGTTAGTCAGCCCCTGATTTCCGGGGCTGACTTTTTTTGCCCTGCCCTATGGCATTGGCCTATACACGTTCTTCCCTCCGCACATACAATACGATGTACTCAAGTACAACAACTCAAACGCGAAAGGGGAATGAACATGAGCGAAGAAGTTAGAGGCGGATACGGATACGGACACGGTGCATTCACAAGCACAGGCGCAATTCTGGTTCTCTTTATCCTGCTGGTTATTATCAGCCGTTCACTCTTTGTCTAACCGGGAATAAGTCCCTGGAGGGAGCCCAGAGCTCTCTCCGCTCCCCGTGTTGCAGCATTCCCTGTTCCACTTGAAATTAAGAGGGCAACTCCCTCTATATAAAAATGGCCTCACGCTCCGCGTCAGCAGAGTATGAGGCCATTTTTCATGTGCACATTTTTGTTGCTAAAAGAGTCTGTTCTACAAGTCATCCTCATCCGTCCGGGCTTCCTTGCGGGTGGAATAGGCCTTGAACAGATAGGCCAGCAGCGCTCCGCACGCCAATGTTCCCAGAACCGGCAGCGGACGCGCTCCCGCCTGAAGCAGAAGAGGCAGTCCGGTCAGCAGAGCCAGCACCAGATGCGCCCGGAATACAAACTGGATGGTTCCCTTGCTCTTGCTGCCTTCCGGCAGCGGATACACGGTCAGCCAGAACGACTCGCTGTGCAGCTTGCGCAGCGCCGTCAGCTGAATCCCCATCAGGAAGAGGAAGAAGATATAAATGCCGCTGCCGGTGTAGCTGTCCTGATTCATCCAGACCAGGAACAGGTCCAGTACGGCAATCCGCAGAACGATTCCGAAGATATCACCTCTGGCGAAGCTTTTGGTCAGGAGGAAGCGGTAGGCGGAATTCCGCTGCCAGGTTATGCCGCCGCCCCACCGAGACAGGTAGCGCCGGGCATAGACCCGCTGCTCACGTCCAGGGACATCAACGAACCAGCCAAGGACCATAAGCGCCCGGGTCCCCTGATTCTTCTCCATCGTAATCAGGCGTTCCCACGGAACAGAGTGCCGGCCGGGTACGGCCAGCGCTGCCGCGTAGGCTGCGGCCAGAATTACGATGAAGATCAGCGCGCGGACCGGCGGCTGCCATACCCAGGCCGCAACCATCAGGGTGCCCACTGCCCAGCGCAGCAGGTTGTAGCCTATGGCGGCCGGCCGGGAGAGCATAGCGGTCTCGGCCGGCCGGGAGAGCATAGCGGTCTCCCGCCATAACCCGAAGCTGGCGAGCAGCTTCACCAGGATCAGGACCAGGAGCGTGGCCAGCAGCCCCTTATGAGATTCATCCGTGCGTATGTACAGCGGCCATAAGGTAATGAGTACAAAAGCCAGCCGCAGGATCTTCCACACATTCCCGCTGACCCAGGAAGGGGCGAAATACTCCTTCATCCGGTGGCCCTGCGGCAGCAGGAAGATCGTATCCGGAGTCTGCAGATAGGTCCGGAAGCTGCTGTGCACCGCCGTCGGCACCAGCAGGACGAGCATAATCCAGCGGATGGGAATACCCGCCGGGATATCACGCAGCAGGGAAGTGTACCAGGCGGAGAAGATGATCAGCACCAGCAGGAACACCATTGCTACCCCGCTCTGGATGATATACCCCATATAGGGGATCAGGCTTCCTGTAAACCGGCTGCGCCGCTGCCGGCGCAGCTCCTTCAAATCCATATCATTTCCCTCCCTGAACCAGTTCGTAGAACAGCTGCTCCAAGTTCAAGCCCTGCAGCCCGGCCTTCGCGGTCATCTCGGCGAGTGTTCCCTCCGCAATTACCATTCCGCGGTGCAGCACAATAAACCGGTCGCAGTAATTCTCGATGGTGGAGAGGATATGCGAGCTGAGCAGAATGGACGCCCCGGATTTCTTCAGGTCCAGCATGAAATCCAGCAGTGAGCGGATGCCGAGCGGATCGAGGCCGAGGAACGGCTCGTCAATCACATACAGTGCCGGGCGTGCTACGAACGCACACATAATCATCACCTTCTGCTTCATGCCTTTGGACAGATGGGACGACAGCGTATCCATCTTGTCCTCCATATTAAAGAGTGCAGCCAGCTGGCCGGTGCGCGATTCATAATCGCTGCGCTCCACCCCGTAAGCTCTGGCAGTAAATTCAACATGCTCGCGGACGGTCATCTCCTCATAGAGGAGGGGGGACTCCGGAACGAAGGAAAGCGCGCTGTGGTAGCTCTCGGGATCGCTGCTGCGCGTTTTGCCCTGCACGGTAATCTCACCTTTATGCGGAGACATGAGTCCAAGAATATGCTTCATGGTTGTACTTTTGCCTGCGCCGTTCAAACCGATAAGCCCGACCATTTCACCGGGCTGAACCTGCAGGCCGATATCATGTAGCACCGGCTTGTTCAGGCTGTATCCTCCGCTTAAGCCCGTAATTTGCAATACGGGAGCTGTGTTCATTGGCCGTCACCTCTCGGGGTTTTGTTCTTGAGCCACTTCGGGGCTCCCTTGTTCTTGCGGTTCTTGTCCCGCTCCGCATTGCTGCGTGCCTTGCCTGCGGGTGATGCCGCGCTGCGCGTGCTCGCGGCAATCCCCGGCCGGTGCTGCTCACGCCGCACCGTTCCGCTGCCAGCCGCTGCGCCCGGCTGCCCTGCCGGCGCTTCGCCGCCCGTCCCTCCGGCTGTTCCAGCCGCCGAGGTCCGCACCTGCGGCTTGCCGGTGCGCGGCCCAGCTTCGCCGCCGCGCGGGGCAGTGCCTTCGCGGCGACCTGCACCTGCGCCGCCGCCGCGGAATTCACTGCGCCCTGCGGCTTGCCGGTGCGCGGCCCAGCTTCGCCGCCGCGCGGGGCAGTGCCTTCGCGGCGACCTGCACCTGCGCCGCCGCCGCGGAATTCACTGCGCTCGCCCTCCGTCAGCGCCTTGCCAAAGGCCATTTCCCGCTCGTCCAGCTGGATATCCAGCTCGCGGGCGAATTTGCGCATGATGAACGTCTGCTGCTCCGTAACAATCGTTACGGACAATCCGCGTTTGCCCATGCGCCCCGTGCGTCCGGCACGGTGGACATAGTGCTCGGAATCAAAGGCCGGATCGAAGCTGACGACCAGCGTCAGATTCTCAATGTCCAGGCCTCTGGCCGCCACGTCGCTGGCGACCAGCACCTTGAACTTGCCGTCACGGAAGCGGGACAGCACGTTTGCGCGCGTAACCTTGTCGGCATCGCCGTACAGCGCTGCGGCAGGAAGTCCCAGATGGTTCAGCTTCGCGGTTACCTCAGCGATTATCTCGGTGGCATTCACGAACACAATCGCCCGCTCGGGCTTGTAGTGGCGGATCACCCGGCGCAGCATATCCACCTTGTTCCGCTCCTCGGATACCACGTAATGATGTTCAAGACTCTGGGCCGTCATCATCCCGGGATCAATGCCCACCTCTGCGATGTTCTTCATTTCCTTGTTGGCCAAGAGCTTGGTCTCCGGTCCGATGGTCGCGGACAGCATAACCAACTGGCGTGTGCGCAGCGCGCTGCTGACGATCTTCGTCACTTCGCCCGCGCCGCTGAGCTGGAACATCTGGTCCGCCTCATCGAGAATAATCGTCGTCACCTCATGCATCTTCAGCTTGCGCAGCCCGATCAGCTCCCGCACGCGTCCCGGTGTACCTACAACCAGCTGGGGATGCTCGCGCAGCTTGTCAATCTGGCGTTTGATCGCCGCCCCGCCGATCAGCCCCATCGCCCGGATGCCCCGGTGGGCTCCGTAGCGCTCTGCTTCGCGGAGAATCTGCATCGCCAGCTCCTGGGTTGGTGCCAGCACCAGCTTCTGCACCGACTTCTGGTCCGGATTAATCCCTTGCAGCAGCGGCAGCAGGTAGGCCAGAGTTTTGCCTGTCCCTGTCTGGGATGCGGCTAGAACATCTCTTCCTTCCAGCAGAAGCGGGATCGTCTGCTCCTGTACAGGGGATGGTTCGGTGATGCCGAATTCAGACAATCGGGCAACGAGGTCTTCCTGAATGCCGATAGCTGCAAAAGAAGCTTTATTCATAATAGGTATTCATCCTTTTCGCTTAAGATAATATGTTCATTATATGCCAAAAAGGCCTCTCCACCAAATGGAAGGCCATAAGTTCCAATCTACGCCATATTTTATATATGTAATTCCATCCTGCATGCAAAAGGGGACAAGCCGTTTGCTTCATAGCTGAGCAATCATTTTCTGTTCATTGCGTTATAGGTCAGCTTATCCGCCAGCCGCGGAAACAAGCCGTATAGACGAATCCCGAAGGCTGCCAGACCGGGCAGATCCACTTCTTCCTTGCCTTTGTCCATCAGCTTCACGATCTTCGCAGACACATGCTGCGGAGTCATCATGATCCGGCTCACGCTTTTCTCATAATTGCCTGAAGGATCGGCGGTCTTGAAGAATTCGGTGGCGATGGGTCCGGGGTTCACGGCCGAGACAATAATTCCGCTCTTGCGGAGCTCCTGGCGGAGCGCATTGGTGAAGCCGAGAACAGCATGTTTCGTAGCCGTATAGGCAACTGCGCGGGCTGTGCCGATTTTGCCGGCCATAGAGGCCACATTCACGATCTGACCGCTGCCGCGCTCCAGCATATGAGGCACTACCGCCTTGGTGCAGCGGACAATCCCCATATAGTTCACGTCCATCATGGCATCGAATTCGCCGGGCTCCATCTCCGTAAAAGCCGCAAACTTGCCATAACCGGCATTGTTGAGAAGAATGTCGATTCTGCCGTACTGGCCGAGGATTTCCCCGAAGGTACGCTCCACCGCAGACTCATCGGTCACATCACAGACGAACAGTCCAAAAACGCCCGGTATCCCGGCCGCGGTTTCTTTCAGCTTGTCTTCCGAACGGGCCAGCAGAATGGGAACGGCCCCACGCTGGCTGAGCATCTGTGCCGTAAGCGCACCGATGCCGCTCGAAGCTCCTGTAATAACAACAACCTTGCCTTGTAATGCCATGGAATGTGTTCAGCTCCCGAATATCCGCCTAAGAGATCATAACCTGAATATCAAGCTCCCCGATGCCTTCCATCATAAGCGGAATACTCAGCGCTCTGCGCGGAAGGATGGACATGCTCTCTGTCTTCATTAACTTCGGCGGTGTAATGTCTACCGAAACCCCTTGATTGGAGAGAATAGTACTGGCATTGCCGCTGATCATGTTGCCAAGCTCCGAAATGGCACTCTGGCCCATCTCATCCATTTCCGTAATCACATAGCCGCCCATCATGGCCGAAACCATCTTAAGCGCCACGTGCTCGGCGATTCCGAAGATAATATTCCCGCTGAGCTGACCTGTCATTCCCACTTGAATCCATATATGATTATCGATCAGTTCAATGTCCTTAATACCCAGAATACCGGTAGACGGCGAGACTTGTATCACCTGTTCAATTACAATTCGTGCAGACTCTAGAAACGGATTGATTACTTCTGCTTTCATGAAAGTGCTGTCCCCCCTCGACCAGGCTTTAGTCATATACCAAAAGTCCTAAGCAATAATGATTTATTATACTTCATATATCGGCATTATTCACCAAAAATTAATGGTCTTGTCGAATGATTTCACAAGATAGTTTGGACGGCGACATTGCCCTGCCGGGTGTAATCTCCTATAATTTAATCAAATGCCAACACTGAACGTAAGATTTGCGGCGCAATTCCCTCCGGGTGCAGCACTCACTGCGTATTTCCCCCTCATTCCTGGCAGACAATCCGCAGCATGCAGACCCTGGCCCATCAAGCTGTTAACGGCGCAAACGTCCTCTGGAAAGAAGTCACTTTCCCACAACGATACCAATATACGGCGGCACCAATCCGGTAGCCATTAGGGGGCAGTCCATGAATATCAGCCAGCTTGAAACACTGATTACCATTTCCAAAACCATGAGCTTCCGCAAGGCGGGAGAACTACTCAATTTGACCCAGCCGGCGGTTTCAGCACAGATCAAAAGTCTCGAAGAAGAATTCAAGACCCAGCTTGTGGACCGGAATCAGCCTGTAACACTGACAGACCGGGGCAGAGTATTCCTCACGCATGCGGAGCAGATTGTAGGTATCGTTGAAGAGCTTAAGCAGCGTCTTGCGGATCTCGAAGAGAATCCCCAGGGGCATATTATTCTCGGCACGACCACCTCCATTGCCATTCAGATTCTGCCGCGGATTCTGTCCTATTTCCAGGACCAGTTCCCGCATATCAAAACCTCAATCTCGTCCATGTCCTCTTCACAAATCTATCAGCATGTCGAGAATGGTCTCGTCGATGTCGGCATCGGCTATCTGATTGGCCGCAGTCCCGGAATGACAACTTCCGTCCTGTATTATGATACCTTTGAACTGGTCGTCTCGCCCCGCCATCCTCTGGCCCAGGTCAAATCGGCCGGTATTGAGGCGCTTGGCAAAACACCGCTTATCCTGCTGTCCCCGGACACCGTCGGCCGGAGATTCGTCGATGAAGTACTCGCCAAACACGGTATCCAGCCCCAGGTCATCATGGAGCTGACCAGCAGCGAAGAGGTGAAACGGATGGTGGAGCTGGATCTCGGGGCAGCTGTTATTTCCAAACAGTCTGTAACCGCCGAGGTCCGAAGCGGTACGCTCAAAATCGTCCCGATCATCGAGCTTGAGGTCACCCACCCTGTAGGCGTCATCACCAAATCCGGCAAGTACGTCAATTCGGCCATGAGACAGTTTCTGAGCGATCTTAAGGGAATGCCCGAAACCCAGTTCATCGGCTCAGAGTAACTAAATCAGCAACCTGCAACCTATTCTGCCACTTTGGCCTAAGGAGATGTTACCTCTATGAATTTCGACCTGCATACCCATCATTTCCGCTGCGGTCATGCTGACGGAAGCATCAGGGATTATATTGAAGCCGGGATAACCGCGGGTCTTGATGTGATCGGGATTTCCGATCACACACCCTATTTCGGAAGTCCGTCCGAGCAGGCTTTTCCGCGTATCGCGATGGCCAAATCGGAGCTTGTCCACTACGTGGAGGAAGTACTGGCTCTGCAAAAGGAGTACGAAGGCCGCATCGATGTCCTGCTCGGCATTGAGTCCGACTATTTCCCCGAGCATGCGGAGCTGTACCGGAAGACGCTTGCCGCTTATCCGTTTGACTATGTGATCGGTTCGGTGCACAGCGTGGACGGCACCAGCATCTTTAATAAAAGCCGCTGGAAGGGTCTGGGTCCAAAGCAGAAGCTGGCAGCCAAAGCGGAGTACTACCGGCTGATCACCGAATCCGCGCGCAGCGGCATGTTCCAGATCCTCGGACACATTGATGCGATGAAGGGCAACTATCCGCAGTTCTCGGAAATCTCCGCTCCCCGGGAGATTGATGAAGCCTTAAGCGCAATCAGCGAATGCGGGCTGGCCATCGAGATCAACACCTCGGGCGGCACCAAGCTGTGCGGCGGCTGGTATCCGTCGGATGAGATTCTGGAGCGGGCGCTGCATTTCGGCGTGGAGGTCAGCTTCGGCTCCGATGCCCATAAGCCTTCCCGGGTGGCTGATCAGCGCAATAACGTTGCCGCGCGGCTTAAGGAGATCGGATTTAAGCACTGGGTCTACTACAAACGGCGTGAGAAGATTACAGTAGGACTATAGCTATAGGATAACGGAGACAGCTTAATCCCCGGCTGGACAAAATAAATGCACCGCATGCGGTTCGGCTGTTGACGATGCTTGCCATCGTCCGCCGTTACCGCTGCGGTGCATTTTTGTTATGGTTATTCCTTATCCAGATTATCGCAGGTGAAGCCCTGCTGCTTCAGCGTCCGCCCGGCGTCGCCGTACTGCGGATTCAGGGCATAGAAGCGGGCAATTGTACTGCTCCAATCCCTCTCGGTCAGCCCTTGAGCCCTAAGCGACTCACGGTGGGTCTCATTGTACTCTTGGATCAGGGCTTTCTGATCAGGGTTATATGTTTCTTCATGATACACAGCAGCCATAGGCAGGCGCGGCTTCTTCGGCAGCTCTTCAGCCGGATAGCCGATACACAGGCCGGCTACCGGGAATACATATTCGGGCAGCTGCAGCAGCTCAATCACTTCCGCTGTGCGGCGGCGCACGCCGCCGATCGGGATAATCCCCAGCCCCAGCGACTCCGCAGCAGCCACCGCATTCGCTAAAGCAATGCCGACATCGGTTGCACCGACCAGCAGCGCATCCACATCCCCGGCCGCTTCAAACGGCTGGTCTTCCAGCTCTGCCGCCAGCCGGGCCCGGTGAAAGTCCATGCAGAACACCAGGAATACCGGCGCTTCGGCCACATGCTTCTGGTTCCCGCTCAATACCGACAGCTGCTGCTTCCGTTCTTCGCTGCGTACCGCAATGACCGATACCTGCTGGCCGTTCACCCAGGATGGTGCGGCCTGGGCTGCCTCAATTATGGTCTTCAGCTTCTCTGGTTCTACCGCCTGTCCGGTATATTGCCGGAAAGAGCGGTGGTTCGTAAGTAGTCTGATCACTTCGTTCAAGAGCTATGTCCTCCTCGCCAAATGCTGTTTCTGTATATCCATCATAGCCTAATGACTCCGGCTACCGCCAGCAGAAGGCGGTGAAACCGGAATCCGGCATACGGCACGCCACAAAAAAATGGACCCGAATCATCGGGTCCCAGCAGCAGTTATATTTTCAAAAGGGGGTCATGTACTTAGTTTAACCGGAGACTGTTAGAGTTTGATAACGGCATTATTTCAATTGTGTAACAATATCAGCCTACCCACAGCTAAACAGTGGGATTGTAAGTAATACCTGAGTACTCCTACGTTCGGCTAGCTGACAATAGCCCTTCTCCTAATATTAAGAGAAGCATTGTAGTCGGCGTTAGCAACGAATCCGCACGACACACATTCAAACTGGTCTTGAGTTTTTCGGTTTTCTTTGTCTGTATGACCACAGGAAGAACATTCTTGGCTTGTGTACTTCGGGTCAACGAACACAACAGGAACGCCATTCATTCGAGCCTTATATTCTATGAATTGACGTAACTGGAAGAATGACCATCTGCTTAATCGTTGTCGTTGCGACTTCATAACCGTCTTACTCTTCTGCTTGTTTTTTGAGATACCATTAAGGTTTTCTAATGCAATGACAGAAGAGTGCCTTTGAGCCTTTTCAACGATATTCTTAGAGATGCAATGGTTTATATCACGGGCCATACGACGCTCTTTTCTAGCACGCTGTTGTAACCTTCTTTTCGCAGCCTTAGTTCCTTTGGATTGCAGTTTGGTGCGCAGACGGGAATATCGCTTGCGAAGGTTATTGATCTTTGCACCACTAAAAAATTCACCTTTACTATCTGTTGCAATATTAACAATACCTAAATCAATACCTAATACTTCAGATGTATTGATTCTTTCACCTTCATGAATTTCTAAAACTAATAAAAGGTAGAAAACACCATTTACAAAAACAAGATCCGCTTGACCTCGAATACGTCTATCTTGCATGACGGAAATATGGTAGCCACTAATAAACATAGGAACTTTAATACGACCTTCAACGGTAGCTAAAGAGACATTTTCCAATCCTTTTAAAGATAGGATACGTTGGTCATACACAATGGCACCGTCTAATTTGAATTGACATTTTGTTTTTTTATTTAACTTGTATGCTTCACAAACCTTGGCGATTGCACGAATAATCAATTGAGAAGAAAGATTTTCAAATTCTATACGAATTGGGTAATAACACAATTGCTGAAGTTTTACTTTAGAAAAGCAATTACTCTCGTAAGCAATTTTACTAATTCGATTACATGCCTGGTTAAACTGTTCCATTGTACGTTTAAGTGCTTGATATTGTTCTTGTTTCGGCAATAATTTTATTTTTGTTGTAATAAGGATTCCATTCACCTTCTCCAATTAAAAAGAATGAGCTTCTTTACGATTTGAGTTTGTGAATACTTTCATTACATCGCCCGAGCCGTCCGCCATCGGCAGTGTCCGCTCCAGGGTCAGACCATTCTTGAGCATCACCTGCTCCGATCTGAGGTTGTCCCCGCGGCAGCGTCCCTCCACCTTCAGCAGCTCCAGTTCGCGGAACCCGTAGGCCAGGAGCAGCCCCAGTGCTTCAGTGGCGAAGCCGCGCCCCCACCATGCAGGATTAAGCATATACCCCAGCACCGCCTTGCCCTCATGCCGGTTCCAGTTCTGCAGGGAGACCGATCCGACCAGCTCCGGCTGTCCTTTGAGATAGATGCCTGCATGCAATGCGCAAGGGTCATAACCATGCAGCATCCGGTTCACCAGCTTATCCAGAACGCCCTGCTGGGAGGATGAGCCCTGGCGCAGCTGAATATGCGGCTGCACCTCCGGATGGGAGAGCAGCGCCCGCAGCACTGCACCGTCAGCGGAGGTCATACTTTTCAGTTCTACCGCCGTTCCCTGCAGCGTCATACCCATAATCGCTTCATAAGTGCTCATGAACTTCACCCTCTTCTGCTGCTCTCGTTAAGCCGCATCCTCAAGCTCTGCCGTCTTACTCCCGGCGCAGAGTCAGTACAGTAAGCTCCGGCCGGCACATGAAGCGCAGCGGCATCATGGTTTCGCCGAATCCCCTGTTCACATACACCGGCATCGCCTTATTCTCTGTGTAATACAGGCCGTCTATGTATTTCTGCGAGCCGTAAGGCGTGAACGGCGCTCCCAGCAGCGGCAGACGGATCTGACCGCCGTGGCTGTGCCCTGAGAGCTGCAGGTGAAACGGATACCCTTCCGCCGTATCGGCGTAATCCGGCTCATGCATCATCAGCACCGTGAACGTGCCGTCCGGGATGCCCTTAATTGCGGCCTCCGGGTCCGGCTTGCCATGCAGCATATCGTCCAGTCCAGCCACCGCCATCACGGCGCCGCCCTGCTTGATCAGGTAGGACTGGTTCCGCAGCACACGGAAGCCGGATTCGTTCAGCAGGCGGGTAAGCAGCTCCGTATTCTTGTAATCATGGTTGCCAAGGATGGCGTACTTGCCCAGCGGAGCTTCAAGCTCTGCCAGTATAGCGACCGAGTCTGTCAAATCCTCAGCGTAGCTGTCCACAATATCCCCGGTGAAGCAGATCAGATCCGGCTTCTCCTCCTTGATGTGCTTAGTCAGCCGGGCCAGATCATGCGCATCCTTGTTGAAGCCCAGATGCACATCGCTGAAATGAACGAGCCGGGTTCCGGCAAAAGCTGAAGGGAGATCCTTCAGAGGCAGCTCCCTCCGCGTAATCTCCAGCCAGTTCGGCTCACCCTGCCAGGCATAGCCGCCGGTAAGCAGGCCGGCGCCAACTACGGTTGCCGCCCCCCGGGCGAGGAACTGGCGGCGGGTCATTTTGCGGCCGCCGGCCCCCTCTTTCTGCGGAGGGGGATAACCGCCGGCCGGCGCCAACTACGGTTGCCGCCCCCCGGGCGAGGAACTGGCGGCGGGTCATTTTGCGGCCGCCGGCCCCCTCTTTCTGCGGAGGGGGATAACCGCCGGTGCCTGCCGCCGGCAGGTCAGACCTGGGAGAGCCCCCGGACGATTTTGTACTCATAGGGAGATTCTCCTTTCTATCCTGAAATCTATTCGGTTAATGCCGCTTATGTTCGAATACAGAGCATGCTGCGCTTATTGGCAACATTTCCTCCGGTTCATTAATCAGCGCCTGAGATACGGCTAATCGTCAGGCTAATCCGCTGGTTCATCAGACACCTTATCGCTTCCAGTCCGCTTAGACGGGGTTCCGGCATCCGGTGCTTCCCGTTCATCCGGTGCTTCCTTTTCTTCCTGTTCTTCCTGCTCCCTCTCCTCATGCTTATCCGTTACAGCTTCTTCCACTTTGTCATCAATGTCCACTTCTATAGCCGCCTCAATCTCTTCTTCAGTGGTGCCGGGTCCGAGAATTTTGCGGAACAGGCCCAGCATGGACAGGGCATAGGCAACGGTTATGAAGCTGAAGCAGATCTGCATGACTACAACAAGCCGCGAAGTGTTATCTATGGGAGCCACATCCCCGTAACCGACTGTCGTAAATGTAGCCACACTGAAGTACAGGAAGGTGATCAGCTGGCTGAGCAGATCCTGGCCTATCCCCTCGCCCTGGAAGGAGGACTGGCCAAACAGCTTATATATGGATGTATATACGACTGTAAAAAAAATAATGCAGGTAAATGCCGCGATGCTGATCCGGACCAGTGTCTGCTGCAGCCTGACTTCCTTGCTATTGGAGTCCTTGATCTCATGAAAAATAAACAGAATATAGAACAGGACCGAAGCCAGGACAAAAATCAGAATCAGACCGCGCAGTCCCCGGTTGCCGGGTACAATGGTGCCCAGATCGATCAGGTTCAGCAGATCCTCAACCGAAATCAGGGCATAGATCAGAATGGGAGCCAGCAGAACTCCTTTGCCCATCCAGCTCAGCTTGATCCGGAGAAACCATAGCGCCAGCAATATGATTACAGCAAAATTGAAAATCCATATCCACCACGCCATGCCTTACTCTCCTGTTCTACGGCCCCGGACTCCTGTCCTGCCCTGAAGGTACCGTGATCCTCGCGGATATAATGCTGCGATCCGGCCCTGCGCCCTCTGCCTAACCGGCAGTGCGTTCGCCGGTTCCTGTCTTCACCTGCACATCGTCTTCTTCTGCTCCGCTGACTACAGTGATCCGGCATTCTTCCTCCGGAGTCTCCTTGTATGCCAGGGCGATGCCTTTATGCTCTATATCCTTGCGGCTGACCCGCCGCAGCTTAAAGCTTACTCCGATCTCCTTCGTGAACGGAAACGGGGTAAGCGTCAGCGTGGCGGTGTCCTGCCACTCTGCCTGAATCGCACGTCCGGAGGTGAAGCTGAATTCCTCGCTGCCCGAGAAGCCGTCTACAAACCAGGGATGCTTCTCGGACTCGGCGCTGCCCGGCTCGCTCAGCGCCAGAAACAGCGACAGGTCATCACAGAACTGCAGCAGTCTGGCGTCATAGTACAGTTCGCCTTCTTCAAGCGGCCGGCTCTGCTCCAGCTCACGGTGGATACGGGCTCTGCGCTCCGCTTCATCCTGCAGATACCGGGTGAGCTCCGGGCATTCCTCACCCGACACCTCGATCAGCCGTTCGAAATGAGAGCTGCACAGCAGCGCCCCATAAGGCGTATCCGCTTCAACCTCGTTGATGCCCCGTCTATAAAAAGTCAGCTTAGGCACAACAGGGAAGTCGATGAAGCTGTACGGCGCATCTTCTGCATCGTTCCAGAACGGCGTCTCATCCAGATCGATCCAGCCCCGGTCATGATTGCTCACCGCCCGCAGCACCTCCTCCCGGCGGCCTTCCGCAGGCGTATGCTCCTCCTTGAACCACTTCGCAAATTCCCCGGCCAGCAGTCCGTGCTCATGCTGCTTCACCATCACAAACGCTCCGTCCTGTTCACGACAAATCACTGTAATTCCTCCCCGTTATCCGCTGTCTGAATCCTGTCATCCACTATGTAGATTATAACATATCCACCTATATTTATTGGAATGCGGCACACCTTAGCGGCTCTATTGTATGCGCAACACAATATAAGACTGTCTAAAAATGTACCCTTTTTCCACCCTGAAAGAAACATATCCTGCTGCAATAGCCCTTTCCAGTTCCAACCGGAAGAGGAAATGAACTCCTTGCGCAAACAGGCCGTTCAGGAAATACTCCTGAACGGCCTGTGGTTTATGGATAGCAGCTGATTACACTGCCGCAGATATAAATCGTAAAGAAAATGCAAGCTGTATAATTACACGCCCAGCCAGCGCTTGAATATATGCTTCGTCGTCTGCTTGTTGATCTCGGCAATGGAGGTGGTCAGCGGAATTCCCTTCGGGCAGGCGCGCACGCAGTTCTGCGAGTTACCGCAGCCGTCGATGCCGCCGTCTTCCATCAGTGCCTCCAGGCGCTCATCGGAGTTCATCTCACCTGTAGGGTGGGCGTTGAACAGGCGCACCTGCGAAATAGCCGCAGGACCGATGAAATTGGTCTTCTCATTGACATTCGGGCAAGCCTCCAGGCAGACGCCGCAGGTCATGCACTTGGATAACTCATAAGCCCACTGGCGCTTCTTCTCCGGCATCCGGGGTCCCGGACCCAGATCATAAGTGCCGTCGATCGGAATCCAGGCCTTAACCCGCTTCAGGGCATTGAACATCCGGCTGCGGTCAATCACCAGGTCACGGACCACCGGGAAGGTCTTCATCGGCTCAATGCGCACCGGCTGCTCCAGATTATCGATCAGCGCTGCGCAGGCCTGCCGCGGCTTGCCGTTGATCACCATGGAACAGGCGCCGCATACTTCCTCCAGACAGTTCGATTCCCAGCACACCGGGACCGTATTGTCACCCTTCGCGTTCACCGGATTGCGCTGGATTTCCATCAGCGCACTGATCACATTCATTCCCGGACGGTAGGCAAGCTCGAACTCCTCCGTATACGGGTTCGTTTCCGGCTCGTCTTGGCGGGTAATGATAAATTTTACGTTTTTGGGAGCTGCTGCAGTTTCCGCCATGTCAGTTACCTCCTAAAAGTTTGGATAGCATAGCCTTCTCCGAATCCAGTTCGCCAAACTCGCTCCGGAAGCATACGCTTTAAGTTTTTAACGTAATGATGATCTTTCGATTCCGGCGCTAACTGCACTTTGTACAACTAAAACCAGGGGTTCCAGCCTAATTTACGATTTAACTGCACTTTATACATTTATTTTTCATAAAAAGGCTCTTTCCAGTCAGTCCGTAAGATTTTAACTGCACTGAGTACAGTTATTCGTCTCCCGTGCGGCAGCGGTGCAGGAATAGCTGCATAAAATACAGTTAAACTGCAGATTCCCCGCCACCAGGACATGCCAGCCATTCAGCGTCCCTACTGTGCTGATTCAACTATTCATTAAGGCGGAAGATTGAGCGGATATTTTGGCTTTAAATGCTTGCCCCTGTACTGCCGCTTCGTCCTATCAATCCTTCGAGTAATCCCGGACCCGCGGAGGAATCAGCGATACATCCACTTCGTCGTATGAGATTTGCGGGCCGTCAGCCGTCCAGGTAGCCTTGGTCGTCTTGAGGAATTCCTCATCATTGCGCGTCGGGAACTCCGGCTTGTAATGCGCGCCCCGGCTCTCGTTGCGCAGCAGCGCTCCGAGGGTCATTGCTTCTGACAGCTCCAGCATATTCCACAGCTGGCGGGTGAAGGCTACGCCCTGGTTGCTCCAGCGTGAAGTGTCGCTCATGTTGATGTTGCGGTAGCGTTCCTTCAGCTCTTTGATTTTGCCGATGGTCGCTTCAAGCTTCTTGTTCTCACGCACCACGGTCATGTTGGCCGTCATCCATTCGCCAAGCTCCTTGTGGATTACGTAAGCATTCTCCGTGCCTGTCATCCCCAGTAGAGACTCATATTTGTCCGTCTGTGTCTTGTGGAAGCTGTCAAACACCGTGGAGGAGATATCCTGCACCGACTTCTTGAGCCCCTTGATATATTCCACAGCCTTCGGCCCCGATACCATGCCGCCGTATATCGCCGATACCAGCGAGTTCGCTCCAAGGCGGTTCGCCCCGTGATATTGATATTCACATTCCCCTGCGGCGAACAAGCCGGGAATATTCGTCATCTGGTTATAGTCGACCCACATGCCGCCCATCGAATAATGCACAGCGGGGAAGATTTTCATCGGAATTTTGCGGGGATCATCCCCCATGAACTTCTCGTAGATCTCGATAATGCCGCCCAGCTTGACGTCGAGCTCCTTCGGGTCCTTATGCGAAAGATCCAGGTACACCATGTTCTCGCCGTTAATGCCCAGCCCCTGATCCACACACACATTGAAAATCTCACGTGTTGCGATATCGCGCGGCACCAGATTGCCGTAAGAAGGATATTTCTCTTCGAGGAAATACCACGGCTTGCCGTCCTTATAGGTCCAGATGCGTCCGCCTTCGCCGCGCGCTGATTCCGACATCAGCCGCAGCTTGTCATCGCCCGGGATGGCTGTCGGGTGGATCTGGATGAATTCCCCGTTCGCATAATGCACACCCTGCTGATATACAGCGCTTGCAGCGGTTCCAGTATTGATGACCGAGTTCGTTGTTTTGCCGAAAATAATCCCCGGACCGCCGCTGGCCAGAATGACCGCATCCGCCGGGAAGGTCTGAATCTCCATCGTCTTCAGATTCTGGGCGCTGATGCCGCGGCATACACGCTCGTCATCGAGAATGACCGAGAGGAACTCCCAGTTCTCGCTTTTGGTCACCAGGCCTTCGGCTTCCCAGCGGCGCACCTGCTCATCCAGTGCATATAGCAGCTGCTGGCCGGTTGTCGCTCCGGCGAACGCTGTCCGGTGGCGCTTCGTCCCGCCGAACCGGCGGAAGTCGAGCAGCCCCTCCGGCGTGCGGTTGAACATAACGCCCATCCGGTCCATCAGGTGGATAATGCCCGGTGCGGCTTCGCACATGGCTTTGACCGGGGGCTGGTTGGCCAGGAAGTCGCCGCCGTAGACGGTATCGTCAAAATGCTCCCATGGCGAGTCGCCCTCGCCCTTTGTATTAACAGCGCCGTTGATGCCGCCTTGCGCGCAGACCGAATGTGATCTTTTGACAGGGACCAGTGAGAATAGATGTACATGCGCGCCGGATTCGGCGGCTTTGATGGTAGCCATCAGGCCGGCCAGACCGCCGCCCACGATGATGATATCGGCTGATGCCATGATTGTTCCCCTCCTATATTAAAATCTGTATATTCCTAAATAAAGCTGCGCAGCGACTGCATCGCCGTGGCCGCGGTTTGAAATTCATCGTCACGGAAAGTCACCAGTGACAGTACGAACATGAAGGTAACAAGTACGAACACACCGAGACAGAGGATAGAGGACACCCGTTGCGAACGCGGCCCCACAGTAATACCCCAGCTGATCAGGAAGGACCACAGGCCATTGGAGAAATGGAAGCAGGCTGCTACGATACCGATGATGTAGAAGGTCATCAGCAGCGGCTGGGTTACAATGTTATGCATAACTCCGCCCAGCTCATCATGCTCTACATTGCCAAGCGCCACCTGAACACGGGTATCGTACAGATGCCAGACAATGAAGATGAAGGTGACGATTCCGCTGATGCGCTGCAGCGTATAACGCCAGTTTCTTTCCAGATTGTAGCGGTTCAGGTTCGGCTTCGACTGATAAGCGATGTACAGACCGTACACTCCGTGGTACAGCAGCGGCAGCCAGATGCCGAACAATTCCAGGAAGAAGACAAGCGGCAGGCTGTTCAGCCACAGCACACTGTCTGTGAAACCGGAAGCACCACCCTCTACTGCTGCGAAGTTCGTCAGCATGTGCTCAAGGAAAAAGGCCCCAAGCGGGATAATGCCGAGCAAGGAATGAATCTTTCTGGAATAAAATCCTCTCATGCAAAGTGTCCCCTTTCCAATTAAAACAGCGTTTTCACAAGTAGAAACGACTGCACTGTCCTTCAAAAGGACAGTATCCGTTTCAGCGAGACAGATAAGGATTATTTATTGCGCGAAGCATATAAATACTTATCTTTTTAAAGAGCATACACCGCCGGGAGTACAGTTGAAACAGGGCAGCGGCAGGCTGCAGCAAGCAGCAAAATGTCTATTTGCACCACTTTTCATTGTTTTCCCGGACTTTGCTTTATTATTCACAATATGTGAATATCTTGTGTCACTTTTCATGTTACTCTTTTTTCGCTTATAAGGGAATTGCAATCTAATTATTAATCGTTATACAATAAACGCATAAGAATATTTTTAATATGATAATAATTCTCATTTAGACTGCGGATTCCCTTCAGGTTCAGACGAATACTCATATAAATCAACGTATATTCCTGCTCCCGGCTATGCTTTTTATCACTAATTCATTGGAATCCTTTACCAGCAATCATCTAATACAATCCGCCGTTTACAGATCGGGACAAAGGAGTGCTTGTAATGTACGATGATTTAGACGCTTTTGCTGCAGTTGTGGAGCATTCCAGCTTGAACCGGGCCTCCCGCCAGCTCAACCTGTCCCAGCCTGCCCTGTCCCGCAAAATATCCAAGCTGGAGGAACGGCTCGGGGTCGCCCTGTTTCACCGTTTCGGCAAGCGGCTGGAGCTTACGGAGGTAGGACGGCTCACTTATACCTATGCGCTGGAGCAGCGGCAGCAGCGTTCCAAGTTCCTGGAAGCGTTGTCCAAGTTCAAGGAAGGCGAACCGCAGCTCGTCACGCTGGGGGCCAGCCTGACCACACTGCAAACCACGCTGCCTCCGCTAGTGAATGCCTACATGGAGAAATACCCGGCGGCTGAGCTGAAGCTGATCACCGGGAAGACGCATGAGATGGTTACCGCAGTCAGCGAGGGCAAATGCGACGTCGGCATCATCGCCTCCCAGGTTCAGGAGCCGGGTCTGCGCTGTATCCCGCTGTTCGAGGACCAGCTCCGGCTGGTCGTTGCCGAGCACCATCCGCTGGCCCAGTCTCCGCGGCTCACGATGGAGCATCTCTCCCGGCTGCCGATGATTCTCTTCTCCAAGGGCACCTGGTACCGCCGGACGACTGATGATCTGTTCCAGCGCTGCGGCGTTGATCCCGATGTGCGGATGGAGATCGACTCCTTCGAAGCGATTGTCCGGCTGCTGCCGACCATCAAGGCGGCCGCGCTGCTGCCGAAGTCTTATCTACGCCCGGAGCTGCTGAACGGCGGGGGACTCGTCTCCCTGCACATCAAGGAGCTGGAGCAGACGCAGCGGACCACCTGCCTGATCTACCAGGGCAGCGGCGGACTTAGCACTGCAGCACGCTGCCTCGTACAGGTAACTGAAGAAGTGTTCCTGTCCGGACGCGAATAACAGAAATCACCCGGCAAGCTTCCATATTGCTACGGATTAGCCTGCCGGGTGAATGTGTTACAGAGATTTTATGACATAGAATTAGCGGAACTTGCCTGCATCAATGGCAGCTTGCTTCTCATCCAGAACTTCCTGGTAGCCTGCATCCAGATAAGTCTTCTTGGCTGCTTCATAGGTAGCATCGAATTCAGCTTCAGGAGCCAGCACGACCTTCACATACAGTTCCTGGAACAGTGTATTCAGGTCCGCTTTGTATTCGTTTACCTTCTCCAGTACAACGTTGAACAGGGCATCCGGTGTACGGAATTCGGCAACTTCATCGTAATACTTCACCAGATCATCAGCAAGCGTCTCATAGCCGGCCGGTGCCCAGTTGCGTAGATTAGCCGTGCGGGTTTTGGCTGCATCCGGATACTGGGCAATTTCAGTTACAAGGCCCCAGTAATCTTTGTTATTGTTCTGTGCCAGAACAGCTTCGCCTTTGTAATCTGGATTCTTCAGCGCGATGCCGTCTGCATCAAGCGTATAGTTCTCCCCTTCGATACCGTTCTGGAATTTGAACAGGTTCTCCGGCTGGCTCAGCCATTCCAGATACATCCAGACTGCAGCACGTTCCTCAGGTGTAGATTCATAGTTAATCCCCATGATGAAGCCGAACGGCCAGTAGGCGCGTCCTTGAGGCTTATTGCCTTCCGGAACACCTGCATATGGAGGCACTACAGCAAATTCAGCATCCGGGTTGTTCTGCAGGGTAGCAGCGAAAACATCCGTATTGTTTGCCAGGTAGAAGGCGAAGTTCCCTGTTTTGCCGGAAACAAATTCAGCTTTGACCTTAGGCTCGTCGTTGCGCAGATAGAATTCCTTATCAAGCAGACCGTTATTATACTGATAGTTCAGGTTTCGTAAGAAAGCCTCTGTATCAGCCGTAGTAAGGTCAGCTACGCTAAGGTCGGAATACAGTGCACGGTATTTCGCGTCAACCGGCCACTCACGGAAGGCATAGTTAAAGTTGTAGAAGTTCTGCAGCAGGTTGCCGCCGGTCACACCGAGTCCGGCCTCTTTCCATTTCGCCAGCATCTCGTTGTACTTCTCCAGCGAAGTCAAATCTTCAACCTTCATGCCAACCTTTTCAACCCAGTCCTTGCGGATAATGTTGACGAAGTTGTCGGCTTCCGGGCGGGCAGCGAAGAAGAAGGTTTTCTGATCATCCACTGTACCATACTGCTCAATAGTGGAGCCCATGTTTTTCCAATAGGTTGGTGCGTAATTTTCGATTTCAGCATAGTCCAGCGGCTGCATAACATCCTCACCATAATAAGTAAGCGCTTGCGGCATATCGTAATGGAAGATGATATCAGGGGCTTTATGCGATGCCAACAGCTGCTCGTAATCTGTTACTTCTTTGGCACGGGTAATCGGTACATAATTGACTTCGATATTGTACTTGTCGCCAAATTCCGCTTGTACCCAGCGGGTATAATAGTTATCGGACACATTCCAGCCCTCATACGCCCGTTCGTAGACCGGAATATCCAGCGAGACCTTCTTCTCGAAGCCCTTGGAGTAATCAGGGAAACTTCCTTCAGTCTGGTTCGTAGCTGCGGCTGATTCTGCCGGGGCTGTGGTAGGCTCGGTGTTGCCATTCTTAGCGTTGTTATTTCCCCCGGAGCATCCGGCCAGCATACCGGCCGTCATCACAGACGCCATCAATAATGAAACAAAACCTTTTTTGTTCATCGCAATTCCCCCATTTGTAATTTTCGGATTCAAATAGAATTACTATATACTAGAGCGCTGGACTACTCCTTGACCGCCCCGAGCATAACACCTTGAACGAAGTATTTCTGGACGAACGGATACACACAGAGAATAGGCAGAGTAGCAAATACTACAACGGATGCCTTAAGGACCTCCGGATTACTGAGCTGGACCTGGGTGGCTTCCAGCTGGAAGCTTTCACTCGCCTGGATAACCAGATAATAGAGCTTGAGCTGCAGCGGCCGCAGGGAGATCTCATGCTTAATATAGAACAGGGCATCCTGGTAAGCATTCCAGCGGCCGACTGCGTAGAAGAGCGCCAGTGTCGCCATAATCGGCTTGGACAGCGGCAGGACAATGCTGAACAGGATCCGGAAATGCCCGGCACCGTCGATCCGCGCCGATTCTTCCAGACTTACCGGAATACCGTGCGTTAGCGAAGTCTTCATAATCAGCAGATTGAAGGCACTGAACGACAAGGGCAGAACCAATGACCAGATCGTATCCATCAGTCCCAGATTGTTAATATTCATATAGTCCGGGATGATGCCTCCACTGAAGTACATCGTGAACAGGAAGATGAAGGTGATGACCCGGCGGCCCTTGAACTGGGCTCTCGACAGCGGGTAAGCGGCACAGATGGTCAGAATCATTCCCAGAATCGTGAATAGTACAGTCACGATAACCGTGATATACAATGAACGGAGGATACTGGCATCCGCGAAGATTTTTTTGTACGCTTCGATGGTGAAGCCCTGCGGCCACAGAAAGACCTTATTGGCAATGACGAAGGAGTCAGAGCTCAGGGATTTCGATACGACATGAATAAACGGCAGCAGGCATATTAGCGAGACTAAGATGATTGCGAAGCGCACGATAACCGTGATATACAATGAACGGAGGATACTGGCATCCGCGAAGATTTTTTTGTACGCTTCGATGGTGAAGCCCTGCGGCCACAGAAAGACCTTATTGGCAATGACGAAGGAGTCAGAGCTCAGGGATTTCGATACGACATGAATAAACGGCAGCAGGCATATTAGCGAGACTAAGATGATTGCGAAGCGGATCAGAAATTCCCAGATATCTATACGTGCTTTATGGGGTGCGGCAGAGCCCCCGGCTGTTGCTTTCATGGTTCCTCTCCTTTCTACAATATTCCATCCTCGCCAAGTTTCTTGGCTACACGGTCCGCTGAGATGACCAGAATAATACCGATGACGGACTGGAATAATCCGATGGCTGTCGCCCGGCTGAAGTTGCCGCTCTCGATCCCCCAGCGGTACACCAGCACCGGAATGGTCGTGGTGAACTCTGTGGTGGCCTTATTCTGCAGAGCGTAAATACGCTCGAAGGAGCCGTCCATCACTTTCCCCAGAGCCATGATCAGCAAGGTCACAATAGTCGCACGGATGGAAGGCAGCGTGATATTCCACACTTTTCTCCAGCGTCCTGCTCCATCGACCGTAGCCGCTTCATACATCTCCGGATTAATCCCGCTCATCGCCGCCAGGTAGATAATGGTACCCCAGCCCATACTCTGCCACACACCGATGGCCAGATAGCTGATCAGCCAGTTATTGTCTTCCTGCAGGAATGGAATACGTGTACCGCCCATGAGTTCAATCAGATTGTTGACTACACCGCCTCCCTCACTGAGAAGCTGATAAGCGATAGCCCCGATAATGACCCAGGACAGGAAGTGAGGCAAGTACAGTATCGTCTGATTAATACGCTTGAAGCGTATGCTTTTGACCTCATTCAGCAGCAGCGCCAGCACAATTGGCATTGTGAAGCTGAAGCAGAGGTCAAGCACGTTGAGCAGCAGCGTATTCCGGACGGCCTTAATGAAATCAGCCTTGGCGAAAAGCTCCTGGAAGACTTCCATTCCAACCCAGTCACTGCCCCAGAAGCCCCGTGCAATTTTGTAATCCTTAAAAGCAATTACAAGTCCGGTCATCGGCAAATATTTGAATACGATTACAAATGCCAGCGGAAGCATAACGAGCAGGTAGAGCTGCCAGTCACGCTGCAAATAATATCCGAATCCCTGTTTCTTTCTTAATAGAGGACTGTTGTTTGTTTGTGAAGCGCTTGCAACTTTCAAAATTTTCACCTCCTGCCTCCAATGTTCTTCTTGCCGGCCAATGTCCTCCGGCTCGATTCCTATGCTAGCCCCTTTGCCTGATCTTGAAAATCATGAGTATTGATGATCACCATCAAAATTGATTGAAGTGCGGTTTCTAAGGCTTCGCCCCGCCATAATAATCAAATATGATAAGCATTCCCAAAAATAAAGCGCTTTCATAAATGGGCAAAAAAACCGGCCAGGAGAACTCCTAGGAGCTCTTACTCTTGGCCGATTTAAAGCTGCTTGGCGGCATGCCTTCATATTTACGGAAAAAGCGGTTGAAGCTCTGAACATTATAATAGCCAACCTCTGCTGCGATTTGCTTGATGGAGCATTCAGTATCCAGCAGCAGCTCTTTGGCCTTCTCGATCCGCAGCTGATTCACAAAATCAATCATGCTATTGCCGGTTTGCTCATAGACGATCTTGCGCATATAAGAATAGCTGATGCCGATTTCCTTGGCCATATCCTCGAACACAATCTCTTCACGGAAATTTTTCTTCAAATAATGAATGATTCGTTCCGCATGATTGGTTTCACTCGTGTTGCGGTCCAGGCTCTGTACGATTTCAGTGAAGAAACCATGCAGATATTCCTCCAGCTCATCCAGTGTATCCATTGCAGCAAGAATGGAATACACATTCCCTCTGCCCATAACCATCCGGCCCGTGCTGATATGATTCTCACGGAGGTGCTTGATCGTTGCCCCCATCAGCTGATAGTAGATAAACATAATATTATCATAGGAAATATTCTCTTCCGAAGCGATCTGGCTGCGGATGCTCTGAAGCTCTTTGAATATCCCGGCCAGATCACCGGCATCCAGGAAGTTGAGAATCCTCCGCTCACTGCTCTCGGAATCGAGATATTTGCGGCTGCCCTCCTCTTCATCGTGCCAGTACATAATGCTTCCCGCCCCGTTAATCATCCGGCGTTTGATGACTTCCATCGCTTCAAACAGCCGCAGGGCAACCCTTTCGGGTGCGTCAGCCAAATCACTTACACCGATCGTGACTGAATGCTCCAGCAATTCGAGTGATTGATCCCGGATCTGCTCCAGCGCCTGACGGATCAGCCCCTCCTTCTCCCCGGACTCATCCGGAGCAAAGTTCAGCACAATCACTATACAGCCATCGTTATGATAGACACTGCGGGCGAGTATCCCCTCCGGGAAGAAGCTCTCATACTTCGCATTGAGCAGATACCGGTGATAGCTGCGCGTCTCCACATTGGTATTGCCCACATACCTCCGGTACTGGTCGATAGACACGACAACAACTCTGTAGCATACTTCCGGAAAAGCCTCCGTGATCCGGGGCGGAATCTCACCGCGCAAAAGACGGTGAACTGCAAGACTCCGGGTATCCTGCTCACGCTCCTGCAGCAGCTGGAACAGGCTTTCCTCTTCCTCCTGCATGCGTTTGAACGCCATATCCAGGAAGGCCAGCTCATTTTTATTCACCACACCCAGGTCGCTCTTCGAGCGGATCGTCCGCACCAGCTGCCGGAGGGGCCTGGACAGCCAGGTCGCAAGAAAGATGGCAAGCAGCGTCCCGAGTAAAATGATAGCTCCGGTAAGCAGAATGATATTCCCCTGCATATCCCGTGATTTGATCATCAGCTCATCCATGGAGCTCCAGCTTACATTCCACCATCCGGACACTGCCGAACGGCTCCATGCGTATATCATCCGCTTGCCGTCCAGCTCGTGGAATGTATAGCCTTCACTGGATTCCTGGTTCAGTATTTCCTGAAGGTAAGGCAGCTTCTGACCGTCAGAGAGCAGCAGTGAATGATCATTGTAGGAAATGACTTTACCGTCCGAGTCCAGCAGGAGGTAGTTGCTGTCTCCGATCTCTGTAGCATGCAGATATTTGCCGATCTGGCTCTCTTTCAGGTTGACTACGATAATCCCGCGGGTGGTGGAGGACAGGCGGTTGAGGGGATAAACATACGACACAACATTTTCACCCGACTCCAGCTTACGGGGAACCCACACCCCGCTGATGCCTCTGCGTCCTTCAAGCGCTTCTGTGATCCAGTCGATGGACTCGTACCGTTCCAGCGTCGTGATGCTACTGTCAGTAGAGAACACATAATCCGAATCATTCAAATAAAAGTACGAAGAGTACACACCGTCTACCCGGCGGTTCAAGTTCAGCAGTTCTTTCGTCACGGAGAGTGCCAGGCTCACGTTGTTGTAATTTGCGTTAATTTCATCGTACGTCTCAAAGCTGCGGATACGGTCAAAAATATTCGTCGCCGCCAGACGCGACGTGTCCTGGGCCAGATTGGCAAGCGCGTTCTCATTTAACTTGCGGTTGGCATTCAGCCCGGCAAGCGTGGATTCTCCAATGGCTACTTCTGAGTTCTGTATAATCTGTGACCCGCTGTACCATGTCAGAATCGCTGTGGGAATTGCCATGATGCAGAATAGTATCAGTGCCAGCTGCAGGATCATCGGTGTTTTTTTCATATTGCTATCCCCCTAAGGATGTCTCTATATATAACTGCCTTGAAATTATCTTCTGTCCATACCTCAGCTGGCTGTATCAATATGTTATCGCTTACATTTAAATTTTCCAACCCCCTGAGACAATTAATCTGTGCCTCGCGGCCAATCTCTCCGTCCGGATCACTTCAACGTTTTTATTTTAACATTTCAGATTACATTTTACATATGTGTATAGGAAATTTTTTCAAACAAATTCGAAATATTGCAGACCACCTGACAATGATTTCTTAGCCGAAGCCCATTTCCGTCATTTGCAGGTGAATGCCACTTGACACCGGACCGATTTCCGTTTAAGGTTAGTTACATGAGTAATTAACCAATTAGGTGGTGAAGCGGTGGGTATCCAGATGGATGACAACCGGCCGATTTTCGTGCAGATTGCGGAGCTGATTGAGAATGACATCATCGATGGAACCGTGCCTGAGGAGACCCAGGTGCCTTCCACGAACCAGTTCGCAGCCTTTTACAGCATCAATCCGGCAACGGCGGCCAAAGGTGTGAATCTGCTCGTAGAGCAGGGAATCTTGTATAAAAAGCGGGGGATCGGAATGTTTGTTACAGCGGGAGCACGCTCCGAATTGACGAATAAGCGCAGACAGCAGTTCTATGAGCAATATGTGGTGGCAATGATCCGCGAGGCCGCGAAGCTGGGCATTACAACGGAGCAATTGTCTGAAATGATCCGTAAGGGGGATGAGAACCGATGATGGTTACGGGGAAGAAGCATGAAGCAGCGGCAGCTCCATCCGGCGCAAAGCTCGATTTAAGCCATGTAAGCAAGGTTTTCCGCGGAGGCCAGGGCGTTCATGATATCTCGCTGAGCCTGGAGCCGGAGATGATTCATGGACTGATCGGAGCCAACGGCAGCGGCAAAAGCACCCTGCTCTCCCTCATTGCCGGCCAGAGGTTCGCAGACAGCGGACTGATCACGTATGGCGGCGATCACGTGAATGAGCATGCACCGGCACTGAGTCAGATCTGTCTGGTCAAGACCTATGAACGCTCCTGGGAGAACTACTCATTGAAGGAAATCTTCAAGTTCGCCTCGATCTTCTACCCCCATTGGGATGAGCAGCTGGCCAGAGAGCTGATGGACAAATTCCAGCTAAAGGGCAGCAAGAATTACCAGCAGCTGTCGCGCGGCGGCCAATCCATGGCAGGGATCATTAAGGGGCTGGCGAGCCGTGCTCCGCTGACGCTGCTGGATGAGCCGGTAATCGGCCTGGATGCCTCGATGCGCGAAATCTTTTACCGGACCCTGCTTGAGGATTACAGCAATTATCCCCGCACCTTTGTAGTGACTACACATCTGATCGAAGAGGCGGAGAACCTGTTTGAACGGATGGTTTATATCAAAAGCGGACGTATCGCCTTCCAAGGTCCTGTAGAGGATTTTGCCGCAAACGCCGTCTATGCTTCCGGGCCCGCTACCGTGCTGGAGAAGCTGCTGGGGGATGTGCGGGTACTGCACAGTGAACGCCTGGGGGGCAAGCTGCTGCTTGCGCTTGAGGATCTCTCCGGCCCCGCCGAACGCAGAATGCTCCAGGATCAGGGCATTGAGCTGTCACCGGTTCCGCTGCAGAAGCTGTTCGTATATCTGACGCTGCGCGATGCAGAGAATTCGCTAGGAGGCGGAAACCGATGAGCTACCGGAGTTTAATGAAGTTTCACCTGAAGGATTACCGCAGAGGCGCCTTGATTCTGCTAAGTATATTCGTTTGTGTGGACACCGCCCTGGTACTGTTGATGAAATTTCTGCCCGCCTGGGATATGGGAACGGCGGACAATATCTTCAGCGTTAACCGGAATATTATGACTATCTTCATGATCGTCAGCATGATCGTTACGGTGGCCATTACCTTTCCGCTGATGAGCAGCTTCAGTGTGACCCGCCGGAACTTCTACGTCAGCTCGCTGCTGGCCCTGCTGGCCTTCTGTATAACGGCTGCGCTGGCGGAGACTGCCGTGTATCTGATCAGCCGGGCTGTTCTTCCTTTGATCGGACTCCCGGTTGATGTGGACCGGCCGCTCCTGCTCTCTGCGTACGTGTTCATGCTGACCCTGCTCGATGTCTCGGTAGCCACCTTCCTGATCGGCGCCTGTTATTACAGATTCAAAGTAATCACCGGAACCCTGCTGGCTATCGTGTATTTCGGAGCTGTCGCCCTCATTTCCCAAATGTTCCCTTCGATGGAGTACATGGAGAATTTCGCATCCTACCCGGCAGAATCCGGAATGCTAGAGCCTGGAACCACTCTCCTCCTGTGGGGGATCATCGCCCTGTGCGCGGGGGCCGGGTGGCTGGTATACCGCCGGACTGACATCCGGATGTAGCCGTCTTTCTGAAGAGCAAAAAACGCCCGGCTGCACATCAGCGGACGTTTTTTTGCATTCTTTTATAGAGATACGCAGACTGGTCTTCCGCACCTAATCCGCATTCACCGCTTCATCCTCGAACTCCCCGATGCTGTCATTGGAGCCGATAACCACCATAATATCCCCCTGATGCACATGGTCATGCGCCGTCGGGGCAACGATGATGCCGTCCTCACGGTTCAGGGCGATGATGCTGCAGCCGTATTTGGCGCGCGTGTTCAGCTCGGAGAGGCTTTTGCCGTCCATACAGGCAGGCACCGTCAGTTCAACAACCTTGTAATCCTTGGAGATCTCAATATAGTCCAGTAAGTTTGGTGTCACCAGCTGGTGGGCCACACGGATTCCCATATCACGCTCCGGAAAAATCACCCGGTCCACGCCCAGCTTCGACAATGCGCGCCCATGCAGTATCGAGATCGCCTTGCCGACCACCTGCTTGACGCCGAGCTCCTTGAGCAGAATTGCGGCCAGTATACTCCGCTCCATATTATCGCCGATCGCCACAATCCCGCAGTCGAAATTGCGCACTCCAAGAGAGCGCATAATCCCTTCATCCGTAGCATCCGCCATCACCGCATGGGTCAGCCGGCCGGTCATTTCCTCCACCCGCTCCTCCTGATGATCGATCCCAAGCACCTCATAGCCCATGGACATCAGCTCTAGCGCCAGACTTGAACCGAAGCGGCCCAGGCCGATTACAACAAACTGTTGTGCTTTCATGTCTCTATTTCCCCTTATCCAATTATCATTTTGCCTTCCGGATACTTATACAAAGGTTTACCCTGTTTCGGACCCAGTGCATAGGCCAGCGTCAGAAGTCCAAGCCGTCCGGCGAACATCGTCAGGCAGATCAGGATTTTGCCGACCTGTGTCAGCTCCGGCGTCAGTCCCAGACTTAGTCCCACATTGGCGAAGGCCGAGGTCGTCTCGAACAGAATCATCAGAAAAGGCAGACCCTCCGTAGTCGACAGCATCATCGATACCGCAACGATCAGCAGCAGAGCCAGCAGCGTAATGGTCAAGGCCTTGAATACGCGCTCCTGGGCCAGCCGGTAACGGAAGAGTACGATGTCCTCCCGGCCGCGCAGCATGGAGATTACTGCTCCGATCATCAGCGTGAAGGTCGTCGTCTTGATGCCGCCGCCGGTTGAACCCGGGGAAGCGCCGATAAACATCAGAATGACGATGAAAAACTGTGTCGCCTGGCGCAATCCTGTGATATCCAGCGTATTGGCTCCGGCTGTACGCGGTGCAACGGACTGGAACAGGGATGCCCAGATTTTGGTTCCGGGGTTCATAGGTCCCAGTGTCCGTGCATTGGTGAACTCGAAGATGAAGATCACTGCCATCCCTGTCAGAATAAGTCCGAAGGTCATCGACAGCACTACCTTACTGTGCAGCGACAGCCGGCGTTTCCGCCGGTACTCGGCCAGATCGGACATCACGATGAAGCCAATCCCGCCGGAAACGATCAGAAACATGACCACAAGATTGATCACCGGATCACCCGCGTACTCTGTTAAGCTGTTGTAATAGCCACCAAACAGATCAAATCCCGCGTTATTAAACATTGAGACTGCATGAAACAAGCCATAATATACAGCCTGGCCCAGCGGCATATCAAACGCCCAGCGGACCGACAAAAGGACTGCACCGGCAGCTTCAATCACCAAGGAATAGATCAATACCTTACGGATCAGCCGGACAATCCCCTCCATCGAGCTCTGATTCATCGCTTCCTGAAGAATCAGCCGGTCACGCAGTGAAATTCTGCGTTTGAATACTAACGCAAACAGCGTTGCCATAGTCATGAATCCGAGTCCACCGATCTGGATCAGCACCAGAATGACGGCCTGTCCGAATCCGGTGAGGTGGGTTCCGGTATCCACAACGGCAAGTCCGGTCACACAAGCGGCAGAGGTCGCAGTAAACAGCGCATCCATGAAATGAAGCGGCTCCCCGGCTACACTTGATACCGGAAGCATGAGCAGTAAAGTGCCTATCATAATTACTGCGGCGAACCCAAGCACCAGGATTTGCGGAGGAGCAAGCTTCAGAAATCTGAAGCCCGTTATCTTGGGAAACGGTGAAACCAAACTCCTCATCCTTTCAGGTTCCTTATTTGGAAGTTAAGAATTGTACAATATCAAATAAACATACAAAATTATATACGTTATTGCCTAACTTCACAAAGAATCATTTTCAAAATAAGCCGGAGTACAAATAAAGAACAATCTGCAAATAAACAAGCATAAGCTTGGACCTCTCCACGTAAAAGGATAATACGGCAATTTTTTGTAACTGCCGGGCAAGTAATATTATAATGGAATGTACAAGAGTATTTCATTTCAAGGAGGCGTTTCATGAATCCCGTCGGCCAGCCCCTACAGCAGCGGCCCCTTACCACCAAACTTATCCTTGCTGGAATTCTCGGACTTATTGTGTTTGTCATGTTCCAGGTCGCCCCCCAGCTCTTCCAGGGCTCCGGTGAGGACACAGCAATTATCAGCAAAAGCGAAGTACGGGGCAAAGCCGCCGCATTCGCAGCACAGCAGCTAGGCCACGAAGCTGGAGTGAAGGATGAATGGACTATCCTCTATAAGACAGACTCCTCTTTCTACGGCTATATGTCCCGGGAGAAGCTGCTTGAGGATTACACCAAGAACAAGCTGGACCAGCGGTACCCGTTCGATGTCTACCATGCTACGCTTTATACTTCCGGTGAAGCGGATGCCCTGCTCTCCGTGGATATCAATATGTATACCGGTGAAGTAGTCGCCTTTGCCCGCGGAGCCGAGGCCGATGC
Source organism: Paenibacillus sp. IHB B 3415 (assembly GCF_000802655.2). Lineage (NCBI taxonomy): Bacteria > Bacillati > Bacillota > Bacilli > Caryophanales > Paenibacillaceae > Paenibacillus > Paenibacillus sp. IHB B 3415. The sequence continues at coordinate 64,071 of NZ_JUEI01000073.1, forward strand.
CGCAGGACTCGATTACGGGGAAAGGCCGGCCAAGGTTGTAACGAGCCCTGCCGGTACTGCAATAACTGCAAGCAGTGAAGCGGGTCTTACCCTTGAGCAAAAAGAAAAGCTGGCCCGCCCGTGGCTGCAGCTATGGGGTGCTAATCCGGCGAAGCTCCAGATAGAGACGGGCAGCGATGAGTACGGGCTTGTCTACACGGAGAGCTCGGTTAAGGTCGGAGATGCGCTGCTGCATTATAACTTTAACTTCTCCGGTGAGCAGGTCACCTATTTCCGCGCCGGATTCACTGCCCCGGCCTGGCATGATAGCTATGTTGAAGACCAGACCGCTCTTGCCAAGAAGCTCACCTTGTTCGGCTATGGTCTGCCTACACTGCTTCTGGGTATTCTTGCGCTGATCTACAGCATTCTGCGCCGGGGTCACACGTCCTGGAGGCGCGGGCTCTTCCTTAGCTCCGCCCACTTCCTGATTATGATGGTCAGCAGCTACAATGTGCTTCCCGAATCAGGCGGTGACAGTGCCGAAGCGCGGATTACCGCTGTAGTGATGTTCATCATCTATGTTCTGTACAGCCTGCTAATGTCCTCACTGCTCTACTTCTCACTGGTTGGAGGCGACGGCCTGTGGCGCGCAGAAGAGAAGCTTAACCCCTGGCCCCGTGCCAAAGAGCCCGGTTACGGCCAGTATGTACTGGACAGTATCCGCGCCGGATATGTATGGGCATTCGTCCTGCTCGGCGTACAGACCATCATGTTCATTATTCTGTCGTTCGCCTTGGATAACTGGTCCACCACGGACGCCAGCCAGTCTCCCTACAATATGAAATACGCCTGGCTGCTCCCGATTGTCGCCTGGCTTGCCGGTCTCTCTGAAGAGGCTGTCTACCGGTTGTTCGGCATCCGGATGCTCAAGAAGCTCGTGAAGAATACCTTCATCGCTGCACTGATCACTACGCTGATCTGGGCGCTCGGGCATACCCTCTATCCGATCTATCCGGTCAGTTCACGGCCGATTGAGCTAACCGTAATCGGTTTGCTGTTCAGCTATATTTTCCTGCGCTACGGCTTCATCGCTGTGATGTTCAGCCATGTGGTGTTTGACAGCATCCTGATGGGGGCCACGCTGATCTTCATGCAGGATAAGGTGAACATCGGCGCCGGTATTGTCACGATCATCCTGCCGTTCATCGTCGGCTACATCGTGTACCGCTTCAATCCTCCGCGGGGGCCGGAGCAAGCGGAGCCGGTCCAGCCTCTGACTTAGACATAGACGGAACCGTATCGATCCGCCCTGCATATCCAAAGGGGGCTGTCCCAAAAGCCATGAATGGCTGCTTGGGACAGCTCTTTATTTTGTAGTAGCATCAACGTGGGCACTTGGGTGGACGCTCCGCGAACGGACCGTTGCTCCAATTGCTGTTGTCCCCAGATTTTATTGATTCTCCTTAGCGGTGAAAATCCGGGGACAAAGGCGGCCGCTGCCGCTTTTCCGCGGGTCGTTCCGGGACGCTCCGCGAACGGACCGTTGCTCCAATTGCTGTTGTCCCCAGATTTTATTGATTCTCCTTAGCGGTGAAAATCCGGGGACAAAGGCGGCCGCTGCCGCTTTTCCGCGGGTCGTTCCGTCCTCTCCGCTGTTTAAGGGGGATACGAAACACTTTTTTCAACAAACACAAAAAAGAAATTGCCTGTTTGGTAAAATGGAGGTACCACCCAACCATTTCAAAAGGAGCGATTTCTTTGTACATTCAATAGTCCATGGACCAACTTTGCTTGCCAATGGATCTGGAAGAAGATATCCCGGAAAATCACCTCGTTCGTGTCATGGATGCAGCCGTCAACCGGCTGAACGACACCCTCTTTGACGCTGCCTATTCCCGGTGGCGGCCGCGACAGCTCCCCTCCTGAAAGGCTCACCATAGCGATCATCTACGCCAATCCCCAGCGCACTTATTCGTCCCGCCCAATCGTTTACAGTGACCCGATTACGGTATGCGGTATGCGGTGCTTAATTGCACTTCGTACAACTAAATCGTCTGATTAATAACCGATTCTCCGTTTAGTTGTATTTCGTACAATTAAATGGCCATTTGAACCTTAATTTTCACCATTCAGGCAGATTTAGTTGTACAGACTACAGTTATAAGAGGCAAGCCTGCCTTTTCGCAGTTTTTAATTGCACATTATACAACTATTAGTGAATTCCCACTTGGAACTGAATACATCAATTGCTGCATTGTTGGATGAACTCGGCGAGTCCTCCAAATCAGTGGTGAGAAACTTGAACTTGCGACGCGGGAGCTCGAAGAACGACTGCTGCAGAAGTCCAAAGATAAACCGCTGGGAGCCCGAAATAGGTGTCTCAAATAGAAGAAATTCTACTTATGGGACAACCCCTTCTGCTCATAATCCGGTAGGCACACCGTTTCTAGGCCTCGTCCTGCACAGATTGATACGGACGGCAGGGAAACCGGAGCCGGATCAGCGTCCCTTCACCAAGCGAGCTGTGAATGGCTACGCCATACTGCTTGCCGTACTGCAGCTGAATCCGCTGGTCCACATTGCGGATGCCATAGCCGATTCCCTGGCCCGCAGGCTCCAGAATCTGCCCGATCAGCTCTTCCTTCATCCCCAGCCCGTTATCCTCCACCTCGAGGATCATATCCGCTCCTTCCCGGTAAGCCCGGATGATCAGCGAAATCTCATCATCGTACCAGGCATGCTCCAGCGCATTCTCCACAAACGGCTGCAGAATAAACTTCACGCTCTCGCTCTCCAGAACCTCCGGTGCAATATCATAAGCCACCTGGATACGGTCCACATTCTTAATCCGCTGAATATCCAGGTAAGACTCGGCAATCTGCAGTTCCTGCTCCACCGGAATAATCATCTCCCCGCGGTGCAGCGTCAGCCGGTAGAACCTGGCCAGCGAACGGATGACCTCATGCAGCTTATCGATCTCCCCCAGCTTGGCCATCCGGCTGATCGAAGAGAAGGTGTTATACAGGAAATGCGGATTCATCTGGGAATGCAGCACCTGCAGCTCGGTCTCTTTCTTCTCCAGGCTGACGACATAGACCTCGTCGATTAACCGCTGTATAGTTGAAGCCATGTCGTTAAAAGCACTGCCGATTTCCGCAAACTCATCATTGCCCTGCACCGGCATCCGTTTGTGGAAATCCCCTTCCTTAAAAGACTTCAGGGAAGCGATCAGCTTCTGGAAGCTCCGTGCGAAATACTGGGACATCACCAGACTGATCAGAAAGAGCAGGATCAGAGTGATCAGACAGATGCCGATGGTCACATTACGGACCTGCTGTGAATTCTTCTGCAGTGAAGAATACGGAATCCAGGCCACTACGCTGGCGGGCATATTCGTAACCGGCTGTTTAATTTGCATATAGGAATCAGGCTGCTGAATATAGCCTGAAGCCGCTGAGGGCAGCAAATCCGGTTTAACCTTGTTCCGGGAGCTTATGAAGAGCAGGCGGTTGTCGTTATCCACGATGAACAGGATGCTGTCCTCGCCCAGTTGCCCTGAGCCGGCATCAGAGAAGATATACTTCATATTCGCCGTCATTTTGATCAGGCCGTTCAGCTGCAGTGTATCGTAATTGATCAAGGGACGCAGGTAGGAGATGCTCGCGTCCGTCCTGTCATTGCCCACCTGCCGCCATTCATAGGAGCCGTAATGCAGCTTCAGCCCTCTATACCAGTCTTCATTCTCAATACGGTCCATGTGAAATAGGGAATACTTACGGACATCGCCCGCTGCACTCTCGTTGTAATAGAATTCTCCGACATTAGGGTTGCTGACATACACGGACAGCTTAACCTCCGGGTCCGGCAGATTCGCAGCATTCTCCAGCCTCGGAAGAATATACTGCGACATGATGCTATATTTCTCCCAGCCGGAATGATAACCTGTCAAATAACGCGAGAGGGTCTGATCCGCGTACAGCTCGTCGGTGCTGCGGACCACATCCTTCAGCCGGTAATCGACGTTGCTGGCAATTTGCCTGACAGCCACCTCCAGATTGCTTCTGGTGTGCTCCTCAGTGGAACGCACGGAGGAGACATAGGCGTAGCTTCCGATGCCGATAACCGGTGTCAGCACCAGCAGCAGATAGGAAATAAGCAGCTTGTAGCCCAAGGGCATGTATACGGGTTTCGCACGCTTCCTCTGCATGCCGGATCAGCTCTGCTTTCTGTAATCGGCTGCGGTAATATTGAAATATTCACGAAATTGCCTGCTGAAATAAGCGATATTCTTGTAGCCCACCTTATCAGCGACTTCGTAGATTTTGTATTGATGCTGATCGAGCAGGAGAATCGCCTTCTCCATCCGGAGCCGCACAAGGTATTCATTGAAGCTCTCGCCTGTGTGCTCCTTGAACAGGACCCCGAGATGGTTCGGTGAATAGGCGAAATGGCTGGCCACCAGCCGTAAGGTAAGATTCTCCGTCAGCCGCTCCTGAATATAGGCCTCAATTTGCTCCATCAGCCGGCGGTTCTTATGCTGCTTCTTCATGAACAGGATCTCGGAAATCTGGAACAGCGTATACCGTAGCCAGCGCTTAATATCATCCACCGTCTCCAGATGATGAATGGCGTCCATTTGCTGCAGACTCTCATAGGTTTCGTTCAGCGTGCCCAGATAGGCTTCAAGCCGGGTGACGATATGAATGGAGAAATGATAGACCTTCACCGGATGCTCAAACAGGGCCGCCATCTCGAACAGCTCATCGATGCAGTCGCAAATATCAGCCAGCCTGTAGCCTGCCATAGCTCCGAACATCCCCTCCAATACAACGCTCAGCTCTTTAATATCCTGGGTCATTCCCGGCTTGTTCATTACGGGGGGAATCACCCTGTTCTTGCCGAGGAACATTTTACCGTTCATATATGCCTTGGCCTGGGAAAAAGATGAGGTCAGCGCTTCCAGAGCAAACACCTCAGCTCCATAACTCATAGTAATAGTGTAAGCAGTGTGCCCGCGAACCTTCAGCACCAGCTGCTGAAGCCACTCCTCCAGCTCCAGGCGCTGCCCGGTATACACGAAACCAAGCTGTGAACGGTTCAGCCGGCACCATTTCCCGGCACCGGCGGATTCGATCTCTGTCCCAATGTATTGGAACAGCCGGTCCAGACCGGCATAGACCTCCTCCGGGTGCTCCTGCACCCGCCGGAGGACATCATCTGCCTCAATCAGCACCGCGGAGGCGCTGGAGAAGGCCAGATCCAGCGGATACCGGGCCAGGAAGGCCCCCAGTGTCGCACCGTCAATACTGCCTTCCAGCAGGTGCTGCAGCACATCATTTTTGATGAAATCAAAGGACGCCATCACGCCGCCGTCTTCCGGACCTTTGCTCCGCTCAAGATTCAGTTCAGCCGTAGCGGTACGCAGCACGCCGATGAGCTCCTCATCATCAACCGGTTTCAGAATATAGGCATGCGCCTTCAAATCAAGCGCCTGCTTCGCATAGTGAAATTCCTGGTATCCGCTGATGAACACGATCTTCAGCCCCGGATTCAGCTCCAGCGCCAGGCGGGACAGCTCCATGCCGGAAACCACAGGCATCCTGATGTCCGTAATCAGCAGGTCAATCTCATGATTCTCGAGGTATTGAAGAGCGGCAAGCGGATTGCTCTCGCTGCAGACCACTTCAATGGCAAGCTCACTCCAGGGAATCAGGCAGCGCAGACCCTCCAAGTCATAATTTTCATCGTCCACCAAGACGGCTCTGTACATCGCAATCAGCACTCCTTCATGCGGAAAAGAGGGTACGTATCGTATCCCTCTTCTTTCCAAACGTTTAGTATTGCAGGGAATAGGCCTTGATCTTCTTAAGATTGTCCCGCCATACTCCGGTTTTCCAGGCGAGCAGCCTGTCATATCCCAAACCCGCTGCTTCCCTGTCTGCTTCCTCCATCAGCTGCCTGACCTCTTCCCCGCTTGCCGCAAAAATCATCCGGGGGATTACCTGCGCATACTGGTCTTTCAGTCTTTGTAGAATAATTCCCTCTTCGGAGGCAGGCGCCGGATCGAGATTGGAGAATTCGGTGATGTTCATCGCCGTCCTGAACGTTACCTTCGCTTGCCCGAGTGTTGTCCAGTCCCGGGCTTCCGCAGGCAGCAGCTTCTCGCGTCTGGCTTTGGCTGAATCAATATATGAGGTATTACCGTACCAGTTGAATTCCCCGATCTTCAGATCATCATACTGCTTCAAATTACGGCCAATATAGGAATCATTTGGAACCGGAATTCCATCCTCCACTTTATCATAAAACATTCCCTGCGGCCCGAAGAAAATAATGCGCTGTCCCTCCGGGCTCGTCGCCCAGTTCATATAGGAGAAAATGGCCTCCGGATCTCTGGCCCGGGTTGTAATCACATTGACATTCCAGCCCAGCGTATTGTATCCGGAAGGGTACACCTTATCTGGATCAACGCCTGCCCGGTGCACCGGCCAGATGATATCGTATCCGTCTTGCGGATCTTTGGCCGAGAGCTGATTATCCGCCTCGCGGCCGATCCCTTCCACGATGGCGTCATACGCGCCGAATATAGCGATCCGGCCGGTTTTGAGCTTCTCAAGCACCTGATCCCGGGTTTCGGTTAATAGATCCGGAGACGTCAGCCCTTGGCGGACCAGCCGGTTAGCCAGCAGCAGCGTCTCCAGAAATGCCGGATCCCGGTACACAGAAGTCAATCGGGAGCCGGCGGGCACACCGAAGATTTGTCCTGAACCTGGAGAGATGAAGCTTGGTGTCCGGTTATCCGCCGCACCGCTGTACAGCATGCCGATCATCTGTATATCCGCTTCGTCCCGGGTCTCCCCGAAGTCAATCGGGACGAGTTCAGGATACTTTTGCTGCACCCGCTTCAGATAAGCCTCCAGATCATCCCATGTCTCCAGCTTAGGGGAGCCAAGCGCCCGGTAGATCTTCTTCTCAACCAGGAAACCGGCGTTACCGCTGCCGTTGCTGCCGTTAATATACCAGTTCGGAATCTGGTACAGCTTGCCGTCTTCACTGCGCAGCATGTTCAATGTATCCTCGCCTATGGTCTGGACAAATTCAGGATATTCCACCAAATAAGGGTCGAGTGCCACCAGCTTGCCTGCTTTTTGCAGCCGTTCCACATCCTTGCCCCGGTCCATGACCAGCACATCGGGAAGCTGATCCGAGACAATCATCGCGTTCAGCTTCTGGGCGGCAGCCCCGCTGGATTGTACCGGAGTGAGCGTAACCTTCAGATTATCGGAGATCCACCGGCTATGCGGCCTGCCCTCCCAGGTCGGCGCCGTATACCAGTCATAGTTCACAAAGACGGTGAACTGGACCGGCTTCACCTTGGCAGCCAATGCTGAAAGGGCGGTGGCCGGATGATCCGCAGGCAACGTATTGCCGGGATCACCGGAACTGCCGGAATTGCTGCGATTAGCGCTATCAGCATTACCAGTCCTGTCAGTGGTATTGGCGTTACCGGCGCTACCGGCATTGACAGTTCGGCTTGAGTTCAGTGCGTTAGGGCCGTCCTCCGCAGTGGCCTCCTGCGTTTGGAGGTGTTTTAGTTTATCGCCGTTTGAGCAGGCAGCAAGACCACCCAGAACCAGCATAACTAACAGCAATTGCAGCAATTCGCCTCCCTTTATCCTATTGCAGGCAGCCCGCTTCTGCCTCTCCTGCAAGAACCGCAATAACATTGACCTATGCATAATCCTCACCATTTCTTTACGTTGATGCCTCTATTCTATCGCCAATGCCGCCCTGATTAATAGACCGACATTTCCCATAAAGAATAGCCGTACTGTGTGCCCCGCTCCGTACCGTTCACCTTCACATACCGCGCGCTGACCGGGGTGAAGCTGATATCGTCCAGTTCCCCGTCTCCGGTTGCCGCCGAATATGCCGTTGTCCAGTCCGTGCCATCTTCCGAAGTCTCAATGGTATAGGATTTGGCATACGCTCCCTCCCAGTTCAGCAGGACGCGGCTGACCGTCTGAGCAGAGCCGAGGTCAACCTGAATCCACTGCGGATCACTGAAGGCCGATTCCCAGCGGGTGCCAGGATCCCCATCTACTGCTCCTGCAGCGGGCTGTTTCGGATTCTCCGAAGCGGTAACCGCCTTATTCAAGGCGAGATTCACGGAAGGTGTTCCGCCGGTAATTACCTGCTGCACGGAAGCATCATTGTATCCAGCTGCAGTTACCGTAACCGCGTAAGTCTTCGCAGTTGGGAACAGCGCGGTGTTCAGCGTAATCTTACCGGCTGTCACGGTATAATCCGCTGCCGCCGCTGTAGTTCCATCCACCTTCACCGCACTGATTGCGCCTCTCCAGGCTGCATTATCCGTGAATGTCAGCTCAAGCAGCTGGCCGGCTGCATTCTGCGTTGTATCGGCTGCAAGGGCAGGCGGAGTAAGCGGCGTCACGGTGTCCCCGCTGCCGTACACTTCCAGTTCCCATAAAGAATACCCGTACTGCGTGCCGCGCTCCGTCCCGTTTACCTTCACATAACGAGCGCTGACCGGGTTAAAGCTGACATCGTCGAGGGTCCCGTCTTCAGTTGTGGTGGAATACGCTGACGTCCAGTTCGTACCATCTGCTGAAGTCTCGATCGTATACGATTTGGCATATGCTTCCTCCCAGTTCAGCAGGACACGGCTGACCGTCTGAGCAGAGCCGAGATCAACCTGAATCCACTGCGGATCACTGAAGGCCGATTCCCAGCGGGTACCCTGATCTCCGTCCACTGCACCCGCAGCCGGCTGTCTCGGATTCTCCGAGGCCGTAACCGCCTTGTTCAGGGCCAAATTCGCAGAGGTTGCTCCGCCAGTGACCACTTGCTGCACTGAAGCATCGTTATAGCCCGTTGCAGACACCGTAATCGTGTAGGTCTTCGCCGCAGGGAACAGCGCGGTGTTCAGCGTGATTTTACCGGCTGCCACGGTATAATTCGCTGCCGCCGCTGAGGTTCCATCCACCTTCACCGCACTGACCGCGCTTCTCCAGGCCGCATTATCCGTGAATGTCAGCTCAATCGGCTGGCCGGCTGCATTCTGCGTTGTATCCGCTGTCAGAGCAGGAGGAGTGAGCAGTGTCCCCGAATTCACCTTCGTCGGGTCAACCTTCACCAGCTTCTTGGCTTCAACTACAGCTGAGCCCGTAATTCCTCCCGCGTTGCGGAACGTAACGGTAATTGCCGCATTCGTCGGATTCCAGACCAGTGCACTATATGCCGATCCTTTCTTATACACAGTTGCACTATACCCGTTCGCTGCCCAAATGTCTTTGGTGCGTGATCCAAGAGTTGCCATGTTATGCACGAACCAGTACGTGTTGAACAATTCATTCTGCTGCGGAAGTGCCGGATTCCATTTATTCAGTACAGCCTGCGGATCGCTCAGCGCCTGAATCGGCCAGACAATATGGTACCAGTCCGTTTCCGGCCCGCCGTTATCGGCTACGAAGCCGCTGTATAATCCGGCAGCCTTAGCTGTGTCGAACCCGTAGCTGGTTAAATATTCTGCCGTAGGCAGCCAGTGAATCCCATAGACATACACCGGATTGCCGTTGAAAAAGGTTCCGAAGAAGTTCGAGCTTCCGTAAATCTGCCCGACAGATTTATGCGTATAGCCCGGCAGCCAGTTGTCCTGGTCGTAGTTGAACCAGTACTGCTGCACTGCTCTAAGCTCCGTCGTGAAGCCCATAATGGAAGCATCCCGGAATGCTGTGTTGCCGGTCAGTGTGCTCCACATATACTGGCCTACCCAGCCGAACAGTGATTCCCCTGCCGCTTCCTGGTTATTGCCGCTGTCATTGTCGGCATAACCGCCGGCCCATGAATGTCCTTCATACGGGTCGAAGTTGCGGAAGTACGGATATTTCGGATCGGTCTTCGACGGATTGGCATAGTCGCGGATCAGCTCATCAACCATCCCGCTGAATTTGTTCCTGAAGTCGGTATCGTAAGTGGCCAGTACAGCGGAAGCAAAGACATAATAGCCATACGTGAAATGATGGTCTGTAATGCCGGAGTTCGCGCCGAACTCGCTGTTCTTATAGATCAGGGTTCCCCAGTCGGAGTTGTAGTCAAAATAGTAGTTAGCTTCTCCCGAAGTGTACGTATACCAGTCTGTAAGCACCGTCTTCATCCGGGAGAGGAACAGATTCTTGTAGCTCTCGCTGCCGATTTGATCGGCGATCAGCACACCCATTGCCAGCGGATGCAGCTTCTTGCCCTGCCAGTACGCATCGGCCTGCATCAGATTGGTGGCGGTGTCCGTATCAAGCAGCGCCAAATAATTAAGCAGATCCTGACGGGAGTAGCCGGAATCGCCGGGCTCGGTGAACTGCGGCACAATGCCGTAGAATTTATCGGCAGTGGCAAAGGAATTGCCCTCCGTAACCTTCATCGTTCCGCGGATCGACGGGAAGGAGACAGCAGTCAGCGGCGTAGTAGTAACCTTCCACTGGTGGGGAAGCTGCGCCATCAGCGTTGTATTCGGGAAGCCTGAACGTTTGAGTTCTGTAGTCGCATTGAAGGTGGTAGTGACATCCGATGTGGTCTCGTTGAACGTATAAGCTACCTTCGTATCGGTCACGAATGCATATCCGTGCTGGTAGAAGTAATTCAGATTTGCGGGTGCCGGAAGAGCCGACAAGCTCAGGTAGTTCTGGCCTCCGCCCAGCTGGATTTTGAGCTTGGCGCCGACTTTCTTGAAGGTTGTGCCAGCCGGTGCATACAGCCCATAGTTTCGGGTAACCATTACGGGCGTTGGCGCGCCATTGGAATTCGTGACCGCAATGCCGATATGGTCTCCAGTAACCGTGGCGCCGTCAGCCGCCAGAATCGTATTATTGCTGTCATCGAAGAAGCGGGCCGTTGCCGGCAGATAGACTTCAGGACTGGCCGGATCGCTGAATTGTGAATAGAGATAAGGCGAGCCTTTGACGAAGGTCGTCTTCATCTTCTCAGCAGTGCCATCGCTTAACACGGCAGTTGCTGACCAGTCGCCGTAAGCGGTTATCCGGTTCGACATCCCTGAAGTATTAATGTTGCTGGCCATCAGGAACAGATCCGGGCTTCCCCCGGCTTCCTGCGCCTTACCATCGGCACTTAAGTAGCCTGCACCCGGGTTCAGAACGCTTAGTCCCTGCTTGGTATATTTCGATTTGAGCGGAAGGGTAATAATACCGTTGCCAAGCTGATTGATCATGATCGACTGCCACCAGTCATTGGAAGGCAGCGGCGCAGTCAGTGCATCAGATTTATACAGCGGATATTTGGGCTGTGGAACCGAGAGGTCATCGGCGGCATAGCTGCCTTGACCTACGGCCACTGTTGTCAGCGCCGGCAGTGCAGGAATGTTATAGACCGGCTTGGCATCACCTGTCACATAATCATACGCCTGGAATTCAAAGATCGAGTAACCGAAGGAGGTCGCTCTGCTGATGCCGTTCATCCGCAGATACCGGCCGGTGGCGTAGATTGGAAGATTAAGTGTGCCTCCGTCGCCGTGAAGCTCCCGGTAGATTGTAGTCCATGAACTGCCGTTATTTGAAACCTGGATATCATAGGTCCGGCCGGCGGCAGCCTCCCAATTGAGGATGACCCGGCCAAGCGTCCGTACGCTGCCAAGGTCTACGCTAAGCCATTCATTATCGGTAGCGTTGGAGGACCAGCGTGTAGCCCCGTTGCCGTCCACTGCCAGTGTCGGCAATGTGGAGCCAGCAGGGAGATAGTCAGCCACCTGATAAGACGATGCCGTCGCCGGCTTGTTCAAGGCCACGTTCGGCCCCAGCACTACCGGAGGAGGATTAACCCCGCCCGTGCCGTAAACCTCGAACTCAAAGAGGGAAATGCCGTATTGCGTCAGGCTCCGCACGGTTGCCAATACCCGCACATAACGGCCGGTGCCGCTGAGCGTGAGATCATCCACGCCGCCATCTCCCGTAGTTGTGGAATAGACATCACTCCAGTTCAATTCGTCCGCGGATACCTGAATTTTGTAGGACTTGGCGTACGCCCCTTCCCAGCGCAGGACAACGCGGTCTACTGCGGCAGATGCCCCGAGATCAATATAAATCCAGTTCGGGTCGGTTCCCCACGCGCTGCTCCAGCGGGAACCCGTATTGCCGTCAACGGCCAGATCCGGGGTGTTATTGCCCTCCGTGCCCGACGCATAGGCAGGCCGGTCCTGGGAGAGCAGATAAGAGCCAGCGGCATGCGCCCGGCCGGGCGGAATGACCAATGCGACACTTAGCAGCATGATTATGCTCAGAAAAAAAGCGGTGCCGTTTATGCCTTTCTTGCGTTTTAACCTTTTGGAATATGTCATTACCCTTAATCCTCCTCATGTCTATTGGTATGCAGCCATCCAGCCCATAACAAAATCTTTCCCGGTGTGATCATTAGCCTCCTTTACCTTGGTTTAAGCAGTCTACATCTCCACATATATAAGCGCTTTCATAGATTCAAGATAAGCGTACCTTTTACCGAAACCGGTTGCAATTATACAAATCAACGATTTTATGCAGAAAGTAAGGATTAACTTATTTTCGCAGCAAAAGCCCGGTCCTTCATCATCTAACGGATAAAAATCGAGACTACTTCTGGGGCAGCCTCCGGCGAAATTAAGGGCCCTAATGCTCCTCGTTTCTTTCGGGGAAACACATTGTATTCGATTTTTCGCATACATTTGGCCCGGTCAGCTTCACAGAAGCATATTGTATTCGATTTTTCGCATACATTTAGCCCGGTCAGCTTCACGGAAGCGCATTGTATTCGGTTTTTCGCATACATTTGGCCCGGTTACCTTCACGGGAGCACATTGTATTCGATTTTTCGCATACATTTGGTCCTCCTTTGGCCCGTCTTCCGGGGGGCAGCGGGATTTTCTGACGAATAGCATAATTTCCTAAGTCACTAAAAAACCGGCCCCATGGGGCCGGGGGCCCGGCCTCTGTTTCGTTACCGTTTGAGCCTATTTATAATGACGGTTCCTCATCCTTGAGCGCATCCAGAATCTGCCGGGCCAGCTTCTCGCCAATAGACAGAACACGGAAATCTTCCACGGAAGCTTCCTTGATCTTCTTCAGTGAGCCGAAATGCTTCAGCAGTGACTTCCGGCGCTTCTCCCCGATTCCCGGCACCGAATCCAGCTTCGAGGTGACCATGGATTTGCCGCGCTGTTCGCGGTGGAACGTAATTGCGAACCGGTGAACCTCATCCTGAATCCGCTGCAGGAGATAGAATTCCTGGCTGTCCCGGGCCAGCGACACCGGTTCGGCGGAATCCCCGACCAGCAGCTGCGCCGTTCTGTGCTTATCATCCTTGACGATACCGCAGACCGGAATGAACAGACCCAGCTCATTCTGCAGAATATCGATGGCCGAGGAGATCTGGCCTTTGCCTCCATCGACCACGATCAGGTCAGGCTGCGGCAGATTCTCCTTGAGCACCCGTTCATACCGGCGGCGGATGACCTCACGCATTGTCTCATAATCATCCGGCCCCTGCACAGTGCGGACCTTATATTTACGGTACTCTTTGCGGGCCGGCTTTCCGTCAATGAACACAACCATCGCCGAGACCGGATTCGTTCCCTGGATATTCGAGTTATCGAAAGCTTCAATCCGGTTAAGCGAAGCAAGTCCCAGACTCTGCCCCAGACTGCTCGCCGCACCGGAGGTGCGCTCCTCATCCCGCTCAATCAGGCGGAACTTCTCATCCAGCGCCACCCGGCTATTCTGGCAGGCCATGCCGACCATCTGCTTCTTGAGCCCGCGCTGCGGCACAAGTACCTTAATGCCTAGCCATTCCTGCAGGGCTGCCGCCCCTCCGGCCGCATCCACGGTTCCTTCAGCAGCCGCTTCCTGTTCCGCCGGATTCTGCGGCTCCGCTGCAACCTCCGCCCTATCCTCCGCTTCCAGCGCCGCCTGCATTTCCTTACTGCCCAGCATGCCTGCAGCAGTCTGCAAGCCCGTTACCGCAGCACCTGTACCGGTCTCTGGCGTTAGCGCTTTGACGGCTCCGTCACTCAGCATATCCGGCAGCAGGATCTCCTGCGGCAATGCCGGGTTATCGCTGTAATACTGCGTAACATAGGACATGAAATCACTGTACGCTTCCCCGTAGAACGGAAAAGCCGACGAGTGGCGCTGAATCATTTTACCCTGCCGCATATACAGGATTTGCACACACATCCAGCCCTTATCGACTGCATAGCCGAAGACGTCCCGGTCCTTGGTATCAACCGTGTTGATCTTCTGCTTCTCCATTAAGGCATCGATATGGATGATCTGGTCCCGCAGCTCCTTGGCCCGCTCGAAATACAACTCTTCTGCGGCTTCCTGCATCTTCTTCTGCAGATCCTTCTTCACCGCATCATGCCCCCCGTTCAGGAAGGACGAGATACTCTGCGTAATCTCCTCGTAAGCGGACTTCGGCACTTCCTTCTCGCAGGGAGCCAGACACTGGCCCATGTGATAATACAGGCAGACTTCCTTCGGCATCACCCCGCACTTGCGCAGCGGATACATCCGGTCCAGCAGCTTCTTGGTCTGCTGGGCCGCATAGCTATTCGGATACGGACCGAAATATTTAGCTTTATCTTTCAGCACCCGCCGCGTAACCTCAAGGCGCGGATGCGTTTCATTCGTTATTTTTAAATACGGAAAAGTCTTATCATCCTTCAGCAGCACGTTGTAACGCGGCATATGCTTCTTGATCAGATTGCACTCCAGAATGAGTGCTTCCATATTGCTCGATGTGACGATATATTCGAAATCAACAATATTGGCGACAAGCCGCTGCGTCTTGCCGTTGTGGCTGCCGGTGAAATAAGAGCGCACGCGGTTCTTCAGCACTTTGGCCTTGCCCACATAAATAATCGTACCCTCATCATTCTTCATCAGATAGCAGCCGGGCAGATCAGGCAGCAGCGCCAGTTTGTTGCGGATATTATCCATATAATCCATGAGTTCTCCCCCACCTGTTACTACACTGTTATAAGGTAAGTTTAGAATAGAATGTACTACAGATTCAAGCCTTATTATAGAACACCCGTTTCTATTTGACACACAAAGCGGGCCCCCCGGATACAGCGGATTTAATCTCTTATTGATGTTTAGCTACGATATTCTTAAGGGAATCCTTGGAGTTCAGTCCTACGACTTTGTCCACGGGTTGGCCGTCTTTGAAGAAGATCAGAGTAGGGATACTCATCACTCCAAAACGGGAAGCCGTCTCAGGATTCTCATCTACATTCAATTTAGCAATTTTTACGCCGTCTCCCAGCTCGGTGGACAATTCCTCCAGAATAGGGGCAAGCATTTTGCAAGGGCCGCACCAAGGTGCCCAGAAGTCTACTACTACAGTACCTTGACCTTCCACTTCATTAACGAAGGATTGGTCAGACACGTTCACGATAGCCATGATATTGTTCCTCCTCAAAGTTTTGTGAGCATCCGCTTCCTGAAACAGTATTGTTCAAAATACTTGGAAGCCTAAGCTTAGCTGTACGAAATAAGATCCGCTTCTATAGCCTGAGCCAAGGCGGCGAAAATTACTCCGAGAATATAGCGGGATAAAATGCTTCATGTAATATGATAACCAGATTACCATTTAGCGACACATCCACAGTATAACATAATTACAATGCATTTAATATATGTTTTATAAAATTATATTGTATAAAATCAAATTCCCCTGATTCGCGCGCCGATCTTATCTTTACATCTTCCCGGCAAGTTCGTATACTTGAAGAAAGCGCATTAATTGTCAATGACTTCTCTCACATGTATAACTGTAACCCACTTTGTGCAGTCATGCAACAGCAAGGAGGAAGAAGCGATGGATGTCAACGCGCAAGTCCGTGACCCGCGGGAGCATGTCAACGAAGAGCCCCGTAATGACCTTGGCGACCTAATGGCCGGTTTTTTTGGAATGACAGGATTTATGACCGTAGTTTTCTTCGGGATGGTTATCATCAAGTTCATTATGTCCGAATAAGGCTGCAGGCAGCAGAGCGACAGCTAAGTTTACGCAAAAGCTAAACGCATACGGAGAACTCATACCAAACAGCGGCGGGGCCAGGGACTTCAATGTCCGGGTCCGCGGGGCCAGGGACTTCAATGTCCGGGTCCCGCCGCTGTTTGTGTGCGGGCAGAGCAGCTCTTATTTCTGCTGAAAATCCTTTTTCGGCGAGCGGCACTGATTTGAATGGTTGAGTAACGCAAAATCCTGCACCAAATACAACATTTTCTTCGCTTAAGCGGCCCAAATCGAAAATTGTTGTATGAAAGGCAACATTCCACTCCCTCCAAGCAGTTAAGCGCGACAATTGCTGTATTTCGTACAACATTCCTCATGGACACCCCATTTCTTATGAACCCAAGTTGCAATACATACAACATTCACGCAACAGAAGCAACAAAAGACGGACCACTCATAAACTCCGCAGCCAGCTAAGCTGCGGGATTATAAATGATCCGTCCAGTTATCATATCATGCAGCGGAATTTATCTTACCGTACCCCGCTGATTGTCCCCATGGAGCGGAATGACATCCACAAACGGGGCGATCCGGTCCATCAGCCGCTGGCCTTTGTAGACCTCTTCGCCATCCTTGCTGGTCATGCTTAGATGCTTCTCCAGCCCATCCAGCGGATAGTTCGAGGTGTAGAAGGTCGGCTTGCGGTTCATCCGGTAATTCAGGATCGCACCCAGCACATGGTCACGGGCCCAGGGATTCAGGTTCTCGGCACCGATATCGTCAAAAATGAGCAGATCGCAGTTTTTCATCGTATCTACCATTTCCTTAAGCTTCTGGTTGTCCATCATGATTAGCTTCAATTCTTCAATGAAGTCCGGCATGTACACAATTACGCCGCTGTGACCGGCAATTGCAAGCTCGTGAAGCAGATAGCACATCAGAAAGGTCTTGCCTGTCCCGAAGCTGCCCTGCAGGTAGATTCCCCGCGAAGTCAGGCCCTCTGCCCGCACAGTCGCAATGTAATCAAATATCCGGTTCACGGCACTGGCCCGCCGGGGGTCCTTGCCCATAATGTCCATCTCATCATATCCGCCGTTCAGCACCCGCTCATCCACATAGAAGCTGCGGATCCGCTTGCGGATGTTATCCTGGTTATCCTGCGCGATCTTCAGCTTGCAGGGTGTCTTGCGCTCATATAGATCCGGTATACCGTTAACAGTCTCCACTGTAAGCTTGCTGTAGTGTCCCTGGAAATCATTCGGACAGTTCTCAAGGCCCGGGCAGTTCTTGCAGTGGCGGTCCTCCTCGACATACTGGTAGAGCCGGCTTAAGTGCAGCCGCAGCCGTGACTCATCCAGCTCCGGATGATCAGCCTGAAGCTGCTTGACCAGGGGATTATTAAACAGTCCCTGCTCCAGATCACGGGAGCGCTGGCGCAGAGCGGAATTGTTCATCGAACGCAGCACTTCGCCCATAGACTCCATCGCCGCACCTCGCTTTCTTTAGGGCGTTCTCAGGACGCCCTTTTTCTTACTTGCCTTAATCTCGGCCGCTTTCTTCATCATCGCCGCGAATTCCTCATCCGATACGGTCCCGGCACTGCCGTCATCCAGCACAATCGGGATCTCCAGCTTGCCGGAACGTCCGGTGTTCTTCGTATATGAACGCTGGCGTGTCCCCGCCGCAGCCGTGCCGGCAGAGCCGGAAGCCGCTCCTTTGCCCTTCACCTTGGACTGGTCGCGGATATAACGTACAGCCTTCTCGTAAGTATTTACCTGCTTGACCAGCATGTTGGAGGCAATGGCCTCCACGAAATTGCGGTTCATCCGCTGGTCGCCGCCGGAGGCCACCATAGTCATCAAATAGTGAATCAGTACATTGATGACTTCACCGTTCAGCTTGTAGTTCAAGTCGATCTTCTCGAAGATATCCATCAGCTGGCCCGGAACAGCCCCGGGGAAAAACGTCTGCAGCAGACGTGTATAAGGTTCGTTGCGCAGCATCATATTATATTGGTGAATGTCGCATTTGGACATAAATTGCGGAGGCACTTCTACATAGAACTCCATTTCGACAGACTGCTCCACCGGCGCACCGGAAGGATCACTCTCATCAGCGGCAGCAGAGCGCAGCGATACCACCTTGGCAGCGGCGATCTCACGTTTCTCCTGGCGCTTCATATCCTGGCGGAAATGCTGGCTGGCCTTGTACTGCAGTGTATCCAGAATCACCTCGCCATCCGGCGTGAAGACATCGTCCTCGTCCAGCAGGCGGCATAGATCCTGCGGGCCAAGCTCGTACTTGCGGGCCACATAATTAATAACGCCCATCTGGTTATGATCGAAACGCAGCTTCTCCACATGCGCACGGTTGACCGACTCACGCGGGAAACGCAGAATGATGTCGCTGTAGCCGATATTCGGCTCGCCGCCATCAACCGTTCCCGGCTGACGCACGGTAGCTACCTCGGCCAGCGCCTGCTCCAGTTCGTAATCAATGACATGAGTATTCAGCTCAAAAATATCATAAAAGGGCAGCGAAATATTCTCTTTACCGACCGACCGCCGGCTCCATTCTTCCGGTTCCCGGTTCCAGAACTGCTCGCGCAGCGACAATACGGCAAATTTGCCGATCTTATCCCTGAGCAGCAGCGTTAAATGCTGGGTCGCAAAAAATTCCGACGGCGACAACGGCGGCATTAGTTCGTACTCGTACATATAATCATCGTTCTCCGCGGCATAAATCCGGCAGGTCTGCAGCAGCCCCACCGCTTCCAGCCGTGAAGCCTGGTCAACTAAATATTTGCGGCCCTTCTCATTAGGCTCCACGCCCAGGGTCATAAAGAGCCTGCGCTGCTGCTCCACACCGGAGTACCCGATGGATTCAGCCGGAATATGCTCGAACAGCAGTCTGTACAGGCTGATGGCAAAAGCGCCGACCATCGGCTGATAGACCGAACCGAGCATTCGTCCATCCACATGGCTTAGACCGAATTCGCGGGAAACGCAGTACCGATGATGTTCGGTGAAATGATGCAGGTTGCTCATACGCATCTGCGGAAAACCTCCCCCTCTTCTATACGAATTCATATAGATTTCTATTCTATCACAAAACACCCGGCCGGAAATGTAAAAAAAGGCCCAAAAAAGCTGCTTTTCCCCCTATTATCGACAGCTTTGTAACACTTGCTGATTCTAGCGGAAAAGATAAGAAAAAACGGCTTCCCCTTAGTTTTGAAGGAGATCAGCCGTTTGTTGTCTTGCCTGCTCTGCACATTTCTCAGAACATTTTGTATCCGCCGAGCCGCAGCTTCTGAATGGTCCAGCCGCTCAGTACAGCACCGGCAAGGCCGGCTATACCGGTCAGATAATCGACTACATGAAAGGTAGAGAGATGCTCCCATAACGACATGGAGCTCCGGTCCCAGATGGAGTAGACCACTACTGGAAGAATAACGATTACGAACAGGTATGCGGGAAACCAGGTAGTCTTCATTAACATGTTAAGGATAAAGCCAATGCCAAACATCATGACAAAGAACAAAACGGCCAGAACAAACACTGGAATAAATCCCATCGTACCGCCATCCCCTCTCTCTATAAAGAACCGCACACCAAACCTTATTTAATAGTAAGTTTACTAGAAAAAATGTAGCGAAGCAATGAACATTATCGTCCAGTGGTTTGCGATCAGCGCAAATGGCGGCTGCAGAGTTTGCTCTTGGCCGTTCGCATGCGATACAATGCAAATAGCAAATGGAAACGGCTGCAGCGTCTTCATAAGAACGGTGCACGTTTCTTTTCGGAAATATGTTTATACATATTAAACGTATGCAAACTTTAAAGGAGTGAGAACATGAACGAAGCCGCTTTGACACTGGAAGGCTGGTATGCCCTGCATGACTTCCGCTCTCTCAATTGGACTGCCTGGACGGAAGCCGATGATGAAGAACGCGCTGTTGCCCTTGAGGAGCTGCATGCTTTCATGCAGGAATGGGGGCCCGTGGAAGAAGCCAAGGAAGGCAGCTCCACCGTGTATTCCATTGTTGGCCAGAAAGCTGATTTCGTGATGATGTTTCTGCGGGAAAGCCTGGAAGCATTGAATGCGCTTGAGACTGCTTTTAACAAAATCGCCTTTGCTCAATATACTACCAAAGCCTATTCATATGTAAGTATTGTCGAACTCAGCAACTACGCCGCAGGAGGAACTGCGGGAGACGGCAGCGATCCGATGCTGAATCCGCATGTTGCCGCCCGGCTGAAGCCTATTCTGCCGCAAGCGAAGCATATCTGCTTCTATCCGATGAATAAGAAACGGGAGCTTGCGGACAACTGGTACATGCTCGACATGGACAAACGCCGTGAGCTGATGCATTCGCATGGCCTGATCGGCCGCGGATATGCCGGCAAGGTGAAGCAGATCATCTCCGGCTCCGTCGGATTCGATGACTGGGAATGGGGCGTGACCCTGTTCGCTGAAGATGCCCTGCAGTTCAAGAAGCTGGTCTATGAGATGCGCTTTGATGAAGTGAGTGCCCGCTACGGCGAGTTCGGTCCCTTCTATGTCGGCAATCTGCTGACTGAGGAATCGTTCGAAGAGATGCTGAAGCTGTAAAACGGAGAATAAGCAACAGTATATAAAGGGAAGTCTTCCTCACAGGAAAGCTTCCCTTTATTTGGACTTTTGCAATAGTAACAAGAAACTCGCTTATGACGCTGCTGTCCAATAAACGCAAATAGACCGCCCCCTCGCGAAGGAATGCGGTCTATTTGTCGTGTCCTATTCACAAATCTATATCCTTCAATCGGACGGATTCTTACCATCAGCCTCTTCGTCCTCATCATCCTCGTCCTCATCCCGCAGACTCTCCAGATATTCAGCCGTCGCCCGGTCACGCGCGCGGCCCTTATCCTTCAGGCGCTCTATGGCCGGGAGAATGAGAATGTCGATTTCCTTCTGGATATTGTAAGCCAGATCATAACGTGTCTGATCCTCAAGATAAGAACCCACCTCGATCAGAGCATTGTACCGGTCCAGCTCCTCACGCGTCAACAGTCCGCGAACTTGTACGCTGCAATGGCGCATCTTAGAGGAATCTTCCTTTTTTGAGTACCAGCGGAATGCCGCCGATAATGAGCAGGTAGCGCATGTCTACAACCTTCTTCAGCTGCGCCGCTGTCCAGCCCTTATAGGTCTTGTCGCCCACTACTGCAATCCCCTGACCCTTGCCCAGCGAGGCTACGGTGCCTTTGTTGCTGAACGCGAACTTCTTCGGCTGCTGGCTGCGGATGGCCGCTACAAGATTATGCGCACAGCATTCTCCCTGCTGCATAGCAATCTGTGCCGTTGGAGGGTAAGGACGCCCTTCCGGATTAATCATGAGGGAACCGTCACCAATGATGAAGATATTCTCATGTCCTGGAGCACGCAGGTATTCGTCTACCTTCACACGCCCGCGCATGGCTTCGAAGCCGGCAGCTTCAATCAGACGGTTGCCGCGGATACCGCCGGTCCACACGATAGTGGAAGCTTTGATTTCTTCACCGGTTGCAAGGATGACACCGCCAGGCAGGCATTCCTTGATCGCCACGCCGAACTTGAAGGTTACCCCCTTCTTCGTAAGCACTGTCATGGCATGCTCGACAAGCTCCGGAGCAAAGCCCGGCAGCGCTGTAGGTGCAGCTTCTACATTATAGATGTTGACCATACTTGGATCGACATCATATTCTTTGCACAGTGCCGGAATCCGGTCTGCCAGTTCAGCCACAAACTCAATGCCGCTGAAGCCCGCGCCGCCGACAACAAAGTTGATATGCTCTTGTGCATTATTCTCATTCTTGTATTTGGCAAATTGATACTCAATATGTTCACGGATCAGCCGCACGGAGTTAATGCTGCGGATGGTCAGCGCATATTTGTCGAGTCCCGGAATTCCGAAGGTCTCAGGCTCGCCGCCAAGTGCGATTACGAGATAATCATACGAGAGGGTTCCGTCTTCCAGAATAACCTTCTTCTGCTGGGTACGGATCTCCTGTACGGAAGATTTAACAAGATCGATTTTGAATTCATCGATAAGCTTGGAGATGGATACGCGGGTATGCTCGATGCTGTCCGTTCCTGCTGCTGGCATATGCAGATGGGTCGTGAAATAATGATACTCATGGCGGTTCACCAGGGTTACATCCGCTTCATTATAATTCAAAGCTTTCTGCAGCCGCTGGGCGGTCAAGATACCTCCATATCCCGCGCCTAGGATAACAATTTTGGGAATACTGCTCATGTTCCGGCTCCTTCCAACAGGTGAATCTGTCTATGTGTTATTTTTTGTAAAAAAATTAGGTTTCTTTTGTGAATTTATACACTTAAATTCAGAAGAATTTCCAATTAAACTTAAAGGATTTCTAAAATAACCATATCCATTGTAAACCTTAGTATCGTTTTAATCAAATACAATCATACAACAAAATGTCACATTTTTCAGTGAAATCAAAGGCTTTGCAGCGGGGTGCCACAATGTTTATAATGAGTAGGTACGCAAGTATGGCAATTTGAAACTATCAACTCGGAGGTGTAATATTACGTGACACTAGAGCAATCCGTTCCTATGAGCGATCTCATCATCATAGGCGGGGGACCAGCCGGTATGTTTGCCGCTTTTTACGGCGGTATGCGCCAGGCTTCGGTAACACTTATTGAAAGTATGCCCCAATTGGGGGGGCAGCTTGCTGCTCTTTATCCCGAAAAATATATTTACGACGTAGCCGGTTTTCCCAAGATCACCGGACAGGAGCTGGTGGATAACCTTTCACGGCAGATGGAGCTCTTCCAGTCTGATATCCGTCTGGAGGAGAAGGTTGTATCTGTTGTGAAGCAGGATGAGCGCCACTTCATCGTCACCACCGATAAAGCTGAATATCACAGCAAAGCTATTATTGTCACAGCAGGTGTAGGCGCGTTCGAGCCGCGGCGCCTGGAAGTGCCTGATGCGCAGCGTTTCGAGAAAGCCAATCTGCATTATTTTGTAAGCGATCTGAATGCATATAAAGGCAAGAAGGTGCTGATCAGCGGCGGCGGCGATTCTGCTGTAGACTGGGCACTTATGCTTGAGCCTATCGCGGAGCAGGTAACCCTGATTCACCGCCGGGATAAATTCCGCGCCCATGAGCACAGTGTCGAGAATCTGATGGCCTCCAAGGTCAATGTTATTACGCCATCTGAGATCACTGAGCTGCATGGTGAAGAGTTCATCACCAAGGTAACCCTGTCTCATATCAAGACCAAAGAAACGCAGGAAATCGAAGTAGACAGTGTAATTGTCAATTTCGGCTTTGTTTCCTCACTGGGACCGATTGCCGAATGGGGAATCGAGATCGATGGCAACTCCATTGTGGTAGACTCCCGCATGGAGACCAGCATTCCGGGTATCTTCGCCGCAGGCGATATCACCACGTATCCAGGCAAGCTGAAGCTGATTGCTGTAGGATTCGGAGAAGCGCCGACTGCTGTGAATAACGCCAAGGTGTATATTGATCCCGAAGCGAAGCTGTCCCCGGGACACAGCAGTAATCTCAAACTCTAGAATTGCGTATAACCTAAAACCTACAATAAAAGGGTATCCTTTCAGGTTGATTCCACCTCAACTTGAAAAGATACCCTATTCTGTGTTACTTGCGGTTTGATTAATTCTGGGTGCTGTAAAGGTATGCTCTGATCTTTAGTGAAGAACCGCATGAACTGGAGAGTGTAAGTTCCGTTTGCGAATTTCAGCGAGTAGCAGAGCGATGAAATCATGCTCCAATTGCAGCTCTATCGCTCTATGATAAGAGTCCAGCAGCATCTCATCCGACAATTCAACCATAACGTTCACCTACCTTTCCTTTATTTGGATCTGAATCTATCATAGCAAACTATCATTATTCGAACAAGCGTTCTCATTATCCACAAGCTACTGTGGAGATCCTGTGCATAATATGTTAGTAAGGGTTGCAATGTCAGGTACTGCACGGTGGACTATGGGGATAATAGTTATGCACAGGGCAGATATCCCGCTTATCCGTAAAAATAATTTTTAGAATGTTCATAATTGGCTGGGATATTTATGTTCATATTACCTCGTAATAGACACGACTAAACGCAATATTATCTCATTATTGTATTTATCGTCAATTATTAAAATTTTCTTAATTAATTTCCGGTTATTTTGGTCTTGTATTTACTTCCAGAATCCATATTTTTCCCCGATGATCCACAGCATAATCGAAACCAAGCTCGCCGATACCAGGGAAATGCCGCTCCAGCAGCTCAATACAGACTAAAGTCAGCCGGCGCATCTCCGCTTTCTTGGAGGAGGTCCGGACTCTCGGCAGCGATCTGCTCAGACCCTGACGGCAGCTGAGCATCGTTCCCCCTTTACAGAGATTAGTAACGAACAATCCCGGCCGGGCTACTCTGCCTACCATGGAACGGAATTCCCAGTGATCGCCGTTCTTCACCACTTTGACCCGGTAATCAATCGGACGCCCGGAAATCCGGGCAAGGGAAATGCCTTGCTGGATCAAATATCTCCGCTTTACCTTGAACCGGTCCAGCGCGTACCTCATCGAAGCGAAATCACGATATATACGTGTATTATGCATATACGTGAAGCCGTAACCCCGTTGATCCCGGAACACCTTGATCACCCCGTAGCCTCCGCCGCCGACAACCGGCTTAATCACAACATTCCCGTATCTTCCCAGCATCGCTAACAATCCGGCAGCACTATATTCCCGTGTTCTCGGAATGTAACCGGCAACCCGTGAATCGCTAAGCAACGCCGCGGTCTTCAGCAACTTGCTTGCCAGTTCTCTCCCCGCCATTTTTTCGCCCTCTCCTTTCGAATTCCCAGCCTACCCTATAGATTACTCACGAAAGACCGCACCCTCCTGTATGATTGTCCGTGGTAACGGAGTCCACAGCAAAAAAGGGCATATAGCCGCAAGGGCCGTATGTCCCGGTGTTCCGTTTATTCCAGAGCTGGAATATTCTTAAAATTCGTTGTATTATAGCCTGGAGGGGAGGGTTTCCTAATGGCACAGTTTTTTGAAATCCTGTATTGGTTTGCGATGATCGGCATGTCTGTTGTACTGGCAGGAACCACGATACTCGTCTGCGCGCTGGGCTTCAAATTCATCAAAGACCGCCGCAGGGTTCTGGGCGCCGGCTGTATCGCCTTTTCCCTGGGGGCCGCTGCCCTGATCGTGTTCATGATTAATTTCAAATTCATCCTTCCGGCCTGAAGCAAAGCTCCCGGCAGCTATGGCAAAAGACATCCGTAGAGCAGACTGCCTTTTATCATTGCTGCCTTTGAGCGGAATCTCACGTATACATACCTCATAGATTTGCCTGAGATACTATATTCTATGACACCGTGAAGGGTTGGCCTGTGCCGATGGACAGCTTCATTAGCTGAGTCTTATCCGGTCCTTAGCACCCGGCAG
This sequence comes from Paenibacillus sp. IHB B 3415, assembly GCF_000802655.2. NCBI lineage: Bacteria > Bacillati > Bacillota > Bacilli > Caryophanales > Paenibacillaceae > Paenibacillus > Paenibacillus sp. IHB B 3415. The sequence goes on from NZ_JUEI01000073.1 coordinate 89,552, forward strand.
CTCTCTTAATCTTAAATCCATCCCCCGGACCCGCTATGAATATGCCGCCCGGCTTCAAACTTGCTTATCCCCTCGGGATTTTCTTAAATATCATCCATAATTTCACATTATCATCATTTTACACAATATACCTTAAATGGTTCTATGTTAAGATTAGTAGCGTGAATACTCGAAAAAAGGAGAATATAACGTGTCGAAACCTGTATACGGCAAGCAAGCGGCTCCGTCCAAGACGATCGAAAAGAATTCCGGACCCGTGTGGGCGCTCTGCATTGCCTTCATCCTGTTCCTGGGGTGGACCCCCTTCCAGGTTGGATTGTTCAACGGAATGAGAGTGGAATTTGAGAAGCCTATTTATATGGCTGCCTTGCTGAGCGGTCTGCTCCTGCTGATCTGTGCTGTCCTGTACTTTAGGACCTTCAGGCTGGACGAGCAGCGCGATCTGCTTACCCTCGCCGCAATCCTGCTCCCGTTAACGTACGCCCTGTCACTGTTTGGCGCTGCCTCGCATTATATGGCCATGAACATGCTGTTCACCCAATTTACTTATGTGGCGGTCTTCATTACCAGCGTGTATCTGCTCCGCCAGAGGCAGCTTAATAATGTTATTCAGCTGGGTATCCTCGCAATCGCTTATCTGATCGTCGGTTTCGGTCTATTGAACTGGCTCGGAAGCTGGAAGCTTGCCGGCAGTCTTGTAGGCTGGTTCTCGGATACTGTGGTCAACGGCAAGTATACTGAAGCGGTGATGACCGATTCGAACGGGCTTCGCCTGACTTCCATTTTCCAGTATGCCAATACATATGCAGCGTTCCTGATGGCTTTTCTGTTCGTCGCCTTATTCGCGCTGATCCGCTCCCGGAAATGGTACGGACGGCTGATGCACGGATTTATGCTGGTTCCCTTCATAGTCTCCCTGCTGCTTACCTTGTCCCGCGGCGGTCTGGTCCTGCTGCCTGTGGTATTCATTATCCTGCTGCTTTTCCTGAAGCCTGTGCAGCAGATACTCTGGATTATTAATCTCGCCATTGCCGGCGTATTGTCTCTGCTGATTACGAATCCGGTAACCAGACTGGGTCTGGAGCTGAATACGGCATTCACTTCCTCTGCAGCCCTTGAGGGCTGGGGATACCTGCTGGGTGCATCATTCTGCGCCGCCGCTCTCTGCTGGGTTGTCCAGCATTACTTTGCTCCTTGGCTGAGCCGCAAGCTAGGCAGCACAGAATCACGCCGCTGGAGCGGAGTATGGATTCCTGTGGTATCCGTTGCCGGTGTGTTGATTATCGCCTTCCTGTTTATCGGAACCCGTGCGCGTAATATTCTGCCGGAGAATATCGGAACACGGCTGGAGAATATCAACTTCAAGCAGCACAGTGTACTTGAACGCTTCACCTTTTACAAAGATGCCATGAAGGTGGTCAAAGATTATCCGGTACTGGGGACCGGAGGCGGGGGCTGGGCGTCACTCTATGAGCACTACCAGAACAACCCTTACCTGAGCCGCCAGGTCCACAACTTTTTCCTGCAGTACCTGATTGAAGTGGGCATTCTCGGCTTTATCGTGTTCATGGGCTTCATCCTGTTCATTTTCTACAAGTATGTAAGAGGATATCTGAAACGCGACAAAGACGATTACAATAACGGGTTCTTCTATCTCATTATCGCGTTGTCGATTCTTGTTCACAGCCTGCTTGATTTCAATATGAGCTATGCGTTCATGGGGATTCTGGTCTTCCTCGCTTTGGGAGGGATGACCGTTGTCATGGAGAGCAGACCGCTCCGTCTCGAGTGGAACAAGCTCTGGATCAGAGCCGGGTATTTCGGGCTGCTGGGTATCGGCACCGGGTATCTGCTGTTCCTGTCTCTGGGGTATATCAGTTCCAGCTCTGAAGCCTATACTGCCAAGAAGCTGATGAACGTCAGCCAATCCTATGAAGAGATCAAGGCCCCTCTGGTAAAAGCACTCAAAACCCGCCCGAATCATCCCGAATCGGCGGCTTATCTATCCATGCTGGATCAGCAGGTATTCACCCAAACACAGAATAAACAGTTTCTGGACGAATCCTATACGGTGTTAACCCGCGCACTTGAAGATGAGCCCTATAACAAAGATCTGCTATCCCAGCTGGCGAAATACTATGATCTGAAGGGCCAGAGTGAAGAGTCTTACCGGGTGTATCTCGATAATGCGGACAAGTTCATGTGGGATATTAACTGGTATGATCATCTGATCAGCCGGGCCTCGCTCCTTGGGCTGGAGGCCTATGCGAAGCGAGATGAAGCAGGGGAACAGAAGTATTTCAACAGTGCGCTGGCTTCCTACAAACATGTAACGGACGGCATTGAGCATTTGAAGACTCTTCCACCCGAGCAGCTTCAGGGCCGTGAATTCTTCGTCACTTCAACGATTGCTCTGAACGCAGGCCGGATTCAGGTCCTGTCCGGTGATGAGGAAGCCGCCCGAACAACAGTGCAGCAAGGCTTCACCAACGGTTACGAAGACTTGACGGAGACCGCAGCCCTCTGGGATACAGATTGGTACAGCGCGGTGATCGGCCGTTCCCAGGAGCTGGGAGCTGCAGCCTTGAAGCGGGCACTGGAGGCTTATGCACTGGGCCAGACGGATCTGGGGGATCAGGAGACGGTTAACAAGGAACGGTATTTCAAAACCGGTCTGGACGCTTATGCCCATGCAGCTGCGGATGAAGAATGGTTCAGTGCCCTTCCGGCTGAAGATCAGCAGGGACGGGGATCGATGATTACTTCAGTTATGCTGCTGAACGCCGGTAAGATCCAATATTTATCGAAACAATGGCAAGCCGCCGCAGCCACACTGCAGCAAGGGCTGACTGAGGATTATAACGATGCCGTCAACCGGGAAACGGCCCGCTGGTATCTCGCTGTACAGCAGAGAACCCAGAGTGCCCAGGATCAGGCAGTGTATGACAAGCTGATTACGGCTGATCCGGAAGAAGCAGTCAAGATTAACGAAGTTGCCGTTATGCCGCTCTAACTGTACTATTGCCAGACTAGCGAACAGCAAAAGGAAGCTGTCCCAAAAGCCATGAAACGGCTTCTGGGACGCCTTCTTTTTTTTGCGTAAGATCAACGTGTGCACTTGAATGGACGCTCCGCGAACGGGTTGTTGTTCCAATTCAGCCGCGTGCCGCCATATACTCGTCCTTCAGGATAGAGTATTGGTAAGAGTCCAGCCACCTCCCCTTATGCCGCATATGTTCTCTCAGATGTCCTTCGTATACCATTCCTATGTGTTGCATGACTCTGGCAGAGCCGATATTCTCCGGGCGGCAGGTCGCGTAGATCCGGTGAAGATCAAGGTCATTGAAGCCCCAATCCAGCAGCGCGGCGGCAGCCTCACTTGCAATACCCTGTCCCCAATACAACCGGTTATAGCAATAACCGATTTCTCCCTGCCCTTCTCCGCTGATATGTATCCCGCAGCCGCCTACCAGTACATTCTCCTGCTTCAAAACGACTGCGTACTCGAACTCCTGGCGCGGCTTCTGCTGCTGCATATCCAAGGTCAGCCGGATGTAGCTCCAGGTATCCTCCAGTGAATTGGGTCCCCAAATCATATACTTGGCCACTGCCGGATCGGAGGCATATTCATGCACCCGCTGGACATCCTCAGACATGAATTCCCGGATCAGCAGCCGGTTTGTTTCAAACTGCATGCTCGGTCACATCCTTATGCTTACTGTTGTAATCCGGGGAAACTTCATGGCTCAGCAAGTTCAATTCTTGCATATTGCTCTGCAAAATCTTCCCCTTGGTTCAACGCCTGGATTAGCTTGAGAAGTCCTTCATCTCCTGCAATGGAGAACCACCGCGTAACTTCATAACAAGCCAAATTGTAATTCTTCCAGGCTTCCGGAGTTCCGTAACTAAAGGCATCATACGAATCTAAAAGGCCGTAATCAACAGGCTTCTTCCCTTTATCCGTTACCTGTTCCCATACTGCTGTGCTATTAGACAATCTCCCGTCTACCATCGAAGCCAGACCTTCATCAAACCACACGGGCACTACATTGCGGTTGCGCAGTCTTTCCCTCAATTCAGCGTGGGTGAATTCATGCGAAATCACATTTTCATTAAACCCGTCCGGGCCGACCACAATATAGTTATTCCAGGGCAGGTAATAGGTTTGTCCGGTCGGATTTTCAGTGTATTTCCCCAGACTCCTGGAAGTTAGCGCCACAATCAAATACGGAGTTGAAGTTCGCTCACCAAAAATAGCCGTGACCTTCTCTTGTGCAAGCTCAACGTAATATAGCAGCTGATCCTGCAGTTCCTTTGACATATCCGGCTCTATATAAACATCCGGTGCCACTTCAACCATGTTAGAGTAATTGACCAAGGCAGCATGCACCGGCTTGGCATAGACTCCCCAAGAGATCATCAGCAGCGCTATTAACATTATACCTGACGCAGCTATCACCTTCATTTTTCGGGTCAATTTCAGCATCTAGTTAAACAATCCTCTGCCAATAAAGTTAGCCGTAACCGGCGGCTTCCCGATCTCCCGTGACCATACAGACAATTGACCGGCGTGATGGATCTCGTGGGCAATCAGATGCCGCATAACTTCCCCGTATTTGTGGGGTTCGCGTTCCCCTTCATCCGTGATATCAATCATAACGCGGTCTTCCAGACTATCATTCCAGTCATAGACAAATGGAGCGAGCTCCTCATGGCACCGCGCGGATAAATCCTTGACCTGCTGCAAGCTGGCCACTTCCCCGAATGAAGGAATCTCAATCTCTTTCTCTTGTATCCCGCCACAGATCCAGCCATACTCGACGGTCACAATGTGATAGAGCGTAGGAAGAATGTATCCTATGCCTCCAGTGCGTAATTTCATCAGCTCTCCCCCGTCAACTGTACCGCACCAGTCAAACCAGTCTTTGCGCACCTGCCAATTATACTCGAATAGCTTAAACATGCCGCTGCCTCCAATACTCGTAAATTTCATTACGCCTACTATTCATGATTCGCGATATATCCCTGTTATCCTCCCCTCGTAAACCAAGTGTCATTAACTCATATCCTCGCTCTCTTCCCCTATATCCGGCGGTTTGTGAAGTATTGATTATAGCTGTACTTTTCACACGTAACGTATAATCTCGTAGATCAGACTTTTACATTGATCAAATCGTTCCAATAAGGAGAGGTTTTAATCATTGTGAGAAAATCAAAAAGCTTGTCAGCTATGTTTGTAATTTTCCTGCTCCTGTTCTCGTCTATTCCACTATCCCTATCTGCAGAGGAAGTACGCCAAGAAGAACAGGTGGATCTGGGACCTTGGGCATTTAGCGCCTTTGGACCGGGTACAGTACCAGCTACGAACCCCGAACCTATTGTTCAAGATCCAAATACAGTAATAATGAGTACGTACGGCGGAAAGATTGCTTCTGGAGAGGAGGGACTTTCCTTTTATTACAAAGAACTTCCCGTTGACACGAACTTTGAGCTCCAAGCCAAAGCTACAGTGAATTTATTTAACAGCAGATCCAGCGTCAGCACGCCTAATCAGAAATCCTTCGGTCTTATGCTTAGGGATACTGTTGGAACAAATGGAGATGACAGCAAAAACATTTCTAATTATGCTGCAGTCGGTGCGTTGGATCAGGTAATGAAAGGATTTTATAAAAAAACCTCACAAATAAAGCTTCCTGCATTTAGCGGGATCAATGCCCCTGCTGCGGGAGAAACCTATAATCTCAGCATTAAAAAATCGGGCAATACCTATCTGCTAAGCATCGGTGAGCAAACTCAAATCGTAACGCTCGACGATACGTTCACGGATACCATCTTTGCCGGGATTTATGTGGCCCGAGATGCGGAAGTAACCTTCAGCGGGATAGATATCAAGGTCGAGGCCAAACGTGTATCCCACTTAATCGCTGATACGAGCGGGATGACCAAAACCTCCTATCTGGTGGGTGAACCCCTTGATCTGACCGGACTGGCCGTTAAGGCTGTCTTTTCTGATAGCAGTGAAGCCGTTTTGTCTTCCGCTGATTATATCGTAACCGGCTTTGATAGCAGTAAGGCCGGGGAGAATACGATCAATATTAATTATAACGGCGCTTCAGCAAGTATCCCGCTGCAGATTATTCCGCTGACAGTGACCTCATTATCGGTAAGATATGAGCCGGCCAAAACGGTCTATTATCCGGGAGATACGTTTGATCCAAAGGGACTTGTGGTCGTTGCTGACTATAATGATCATTACCTGATCACAGAACTGAACAGCAGTCTCTATTCGCTCTCCATCGGCGGACAGTCCGTTACTGAAGCATCGCCGCATGTGTTTACGGATTCAGGTCCGTATGAAATCAATATCACCTCCACAGAGACTCCATCCATGGCGGCTGCTTTCCACGTTGAAGTCATTGACGCTGCCTTGTCCAAGCTGGAGATTAGACATGAACCCAAACAAACCGTCTATTACATCGGTGATTCCATCCAGTTAGAAGGATTAGCAATTTATGCCCATTATTCTGATGACACTCAGATCCGCCTGACCAAAGATGAATATACCGTCTCTCCCCTCAACACCTCGGTACCAGGAGATAAAGAAATCATAGTTGCCCATAAAGGATTAACAGCAACCTTCCATGTTAAGGTTCAAATTAAAGAGCTAACCGGTATCGAAGTAACAGGCTATCCGGCAACGACCTTCTTTATAGGCGATAACTTTAACAGCGATCATCTGATCGTATCGAAAGTCTATGACAACTTGGACCGGGAAGTCCTAAGCGATTTCATCCTCGATAGCGCCAGGTTTGATAATCAAAAGTCCGGAGTGTATGAAATCGGGATCATCCCTGCGGATACGTCCATACAACCGATTACGTATTCTGTCACGGTAAAAGAGAAGATTGAACCCGTCTGGCGCAGCATTCAATTCGGCCAATCCACATCTGCTGCTAATAACAAAATCCTTCCGCAAGAGGACGGTGCAATAGAGCTGATTGCGCTGGAAGGCGGCGGCAAGGTTACTGAGGACCACGATGGCATTACCTTCTATTACACAGAGCTTGATGCGTCAGAAGATAATTTCATGCTGTCTGCGGATATTAGGGTGTCGGCTTTTGCCAAAACTCCATATGACGGACAAGAGTCATTCGGCATCATGGCACGGGATGCCATTGGGACGCCGGGAAATTCCAGCGTATTCGCCTCGAATATCGCTGCCGTCGGTGGTTACAGCGGCGGTACCAAAAGCGCAATCGGCACCCAGCTGTTTGTCCGGTCCAGCATCTTGAAGTCTGACGGAACCGGAAGTAAAGGCATTCAGACCATCATGCTGAGGAATGAACGGCCTGCCCCCGGCAATACGGCTCCTGCAGCTCCTTATCGTCTAACGCTCTCCAAGACGAATAGCGGCTTTACTGGACAGCTTAACAATGATCAGGGAGCTATCATTTTTGAGCCGGATATTCTTAACGTACAAGATTCCAAAATGTATGTCGGATTCTATGCGGCACGTCTCGCCACGATTAATATCCGCAATATCCAGTTGACGGTGACGTCAGCAGCTACAGATTCTCCTAAGGTTGAACCACCGGCAGCTCCGGTTGCCCCAAGCTTAAGCATCCTATCTCTAAGCAGGACCTCTACACCACAATATCAAATGATTGTTCGTCCTAATGTCAACGGAACCGTAACGGTAAAGCAAGGCTCTAAGGTCATCGCCCAGGATATCGAGGCTAAGGCCGATAAGCGACTTGCGGTTCCGGCGCTACTCGGTGATCAGGGGGATACGAACTTCAGCATTACTTTTGTACCAGATGATACCCAGTATTTGACCTCTTACGATAAAATCGTCCATAACTTCACAGTAACCATGAGCAGCTATGGGGAGGGAGAAAATATCTATGTATCTCCTGCGGGAACAAGTGCCGGGGATGGTACGGCTGATCTCCCGCTTGATCTCGACACCGCCATTGAATATGTCAGACCAGGTCAGCATATTATCGTGCTAGACGGCACTTATGTGCGGAAATCACCGCTTGTCATTCAGAGGTACAATGATGGAACCGCAGCCGCTAAGAAGTACCTGGAGGCGGCACCAGGGGCAAGACCCGTCATCGATTTTGACAAAAAAACAGAAGGCGTGCTGCTCAGCGGGAACTATTGGCATGTGAAGGGAATTGATTTCACCCGCTCGGCGCCAAATACGAAAGGCTTTACGGTTGGGGGGAATTATAACATCGTTGAGAATAGCCGCTTCTATGCAAACGGGGACACGGGGCTTCAAATCAGCCGGACGGACGGAACGGCACAAGAACTCGCCGAATGGCCATCCTACAACTTGATTCTGAACAGTACCTCCTTTGATAACCGCGATCCGGCAGACAATAATGCAGATGGCTTTGCCGCGAAATTGACTTCAGGTATTGGAAATATTTTCAGAGGATGCCTGGCACATAATAATATTGACGATGGCTGGGACTTGTACACCAAGGCAGGCTCAGGCGCGATCGGTCCAGTATTAATCGAGAATAGTGCAGCCTTCAATAACGGATATTTAACAGACGGAACGGTTGGCGCCGGTGATAAGAACGGATTCAAGCTGGGGGGAGAAGGCATCCACGTCCCTCATACCATCCGCAATTCCATTGCCTTCGGAAATGGCGCATATGGTTTCACCAGTAACAGTAATCCGGGTGTGATTGCTATTAACAATATCGGATTTAATAATACGCGCGGAAATATGAGCTTCACCACTTATGACCAAATTACAGCAGACTTTAAGATTGACGGCTTCGTATCCTACCAGACGAGCAGCATCGGGAAAGACCAGTATCCAGCTGCTTTGGCTGCCGACAATAACTTTATGTATGATGGTACAGCGTCAGTCAATAAGTCAGGCAAGCAGCTGACAGATGCTAACTTTGCTAGTTTGAATCCGGTGAACTCTTATACGAGGGATGCGGAGGGAAATATCATCTGGGGTGACTTCCTGAAGTTCATTCCTTTTGAAGAGCCGGGAACGGGAACTCAACCGGAGCCAGAACCGGAACCAGAAACAGAGCCAAGTCCAGGTCCTTCCGCTACACCGGCTCCTTCTGCCACACCGGGTCCTACGGCAACACCTAGTCCCACAGCTACACCAATTCCAGCTGCTGCTCCAAATAGCGGCGGTTCCGGATCAGCAGCTGGAGATTCTTCGACTACAGTACTCCTGCTGGACGGCAGCGTCAGAATTGAACTGCCCATAACGGTTGATGCAGGGAAAGCCAGCGCCCTACTGATGGATTCCTCTTTACAAAAAATAATTGCTTTGGCCAAAGCTGATTCAACCGGTAATAAAACAATCCGGATTCCGATTACTGTTGATCAGGCCAAGGACATCAAGGAATATGAGATAAGCCTCCCTGCTTCAGCATTTCGCACAGGAGCTTCTGCCCTGCAGATAGAGGTCAGCTCGTCACTGGCCACGATTATGTTACCGGACAGTCTCTTCCCTGCAGCAATGCTCGACGGCGTGAAGACTGTAACTTTATTAGTAAGAACAGCCGATACGGAAGGACACCTTAAAGGGAAGTTAGGAGACAGCCCGCTAATCGGGTATGAGCTTCGCCTGGATGGGATAAAGCTTCAAGCAGACAGCCTGCAATCAGCCATACAGATCGGACTTCCGCATTCACCAGCTGTTCCTGCAGCGGACAATGCCTTTATTGTTGTGTGGCATGTCAATGACAAGGGAATCATCCTGCCTGTAATCAGCGGGGATTATAATGCAGAGAGGCAGCAGGCCATTTTCTCAACCACTCTTTCGTCCGGCCACTATGCAGCGGTCTATAATCACAAGACATTCCAGGATATCCCCCATTGGCATTGGGCAAAGTCCGCAGTGGAAGTACTCACTTCCAAAGGTGTAATTAACGGTATATCTGAAACTGAATTCCGGCCGGATCAGTCCATTTCACGTGCGGATTTCGCACTTCTACTAGTTCGGGGTTTGGAACTTAACGCAGCAGAAGGGGGCGGCTTCGCGGGGGCATCTTCTACGCATCCGAATGAGCCGCTCTCCCGGCAAGAGATGTTTGTAATGGCGGCTAGAGCCCTAAAGGCTACAGAAGTTTGGAATCCGGGTACGATACCTGCCTCCGGTTTAGACGGCTTTACAGATCGCCACCTAATCACCATTGATGTGGCCGATGATATTGCAGCACTGGCAGCAGCTGGTCTCATTAAGGGAGACGGCCGGCAGCAGCTCAAGCCCACTGCATATTCCACGCGTGCCGAAGCGGCGGTGCTAATTTACCGAATTCTTATGCGCAAATAAAAGAGAACCCCAAAACCATAGTGAAGTGGTTTTGGGGTTCTTTTATGCCTGAACCCACTTTATTTGGTTATAAGATTAAAGCATTTATGAGCGTACAAATGGTACGGGAAATAAGGTCTATAATGTAATTAACATCCCAAATACACAAAATCACAACAGGATTTTCGAAAGGAAATCTTGGAGAATTTTCTTCACTGGTAAGTTAGCAGTATATAATAAGTCATTTACACGTTGAAGTATTTTAGGATTGTCTAATATCAGTTTTTTACTTTCTTGATCTGTAAAACTTCTTAGCGTGTCAACGCATATCTCGAATAACTCCTCATCATTAGTATCGAGCAAGGATAGTAGAATATTAAGTTCAAGTACATTGCACTCATTATCCAAACAATATGCTAATTTCTTCTGCCAATCTATTGGTTTACTAAGCACTTGATTAGATAGTTCGTCCCAATCACTTGGGTTAAACTCTGTAAGCATCTCGCTTGCAATGACACAACCATCATCGTACCAAGAATCTACTGTTGTATCAGTAGCTAAAAGGTTATCTAGTTCTTTGTACATTTTGATGCCTCCACTTATTTTAAAATTAAAAACCTGACGGGCGAGGCGCGTTTATCGTGCCTGTTGGATAACCGCTTGTTACATCTCCACCAACTTTGATCACGTCAATTACCACACCATTTATAGTAGCCCTATGCCAAGTTGCTCCATCCCTTAATCTTGTAGAAATAGCAGGAGTATTACCAACATTAGTAATGTCCCTTATAATTTGTTCATCACTCCAGGATTCTGGAAATAAGGTAATTGTTAATGCTATGCGAATGTCCTCCTATTAAATCATTTTTCGGAATCCTTCGTTGTCCTTCTAGTATCTTTGTTTCCATTTCCGGACTAATTACTGTTTTGGGAATAACGACACTACCACCGTTCCCCGGCCCCTCAATCCTACCCGCACCGCCACCCATTTCCTCCATCGCATCCATAAACTGCTGCTGCACCGGCATCTTCGGCAGTGAAGGTCCATCGGGTATCTCCCCTGCCTTAAAGGCCAGCCCTTCCGGTGTCTGTAAGACCGGACCCAGCTCCGGGAGCTTCGACCTGATTCCTTTCAGGGTATCCTTCGCCGCCTGGCTGACGACGTCTTCCACCCCGCTGAACACTTTCCTGGCTTTGCCGATTTTGGTGACCTGCATTCCCGGTACAAGGAGGGAAGCTACCGAACCCAGCATAATATTTACTTCTCGTTTCTCTCTTATTATTGAAATTGGTAATCAACGGATCTACATTGGTTCTCCATCAAAATACATTATTTTTCCACTCAACAATACATCTTCTTTGCATTCATTTTCGAACCAATCAACGTTTCCTTTTATAATATACGCTCCCTTTTTACTAAAATAGCAGATATCTTCACCTCCAGGACCGAAGAGTATAGCAATGCAATCCAAGTACTCAACTATTTTAAAAACCATTACATACATTATCCTGTTCTGAGATAAAGTATCTTCATAAAATTTATCATGCCTAAAAGTAATCCTATAGTCGTAAATGAACTCATCTTTGAAAAAGAATGTATCTATAGCATTCGCTGGATGTTCAGCGGGATACTCTCCCTTTTCTCTTACAGTAATTTGAATTCCAATTTCCGGTTTAAAATTAGTTAATTGATAATTTATTTCTTGATTATCACTAGTGGAAATAATCTCAATACCTTCTTGAGAGAATAAATCTTTTACCTCTTTCAAAGTAATTTTTCTTCCTTTAATATATAAACTATATTCTACTGCCACTTATTAATCCTCCTCACTACGATTCAGGGAATAATAGTTAAGATCGAACCATTCTTATTTTATTTCTAATTTCACTCCAAACCCCCCTCACACTTTTCGCAGGACTTGGAGAATAACAATCAAATATTGTACCCCCTATACTAAAATCAGGTTTCTTATCCAAACCTATACCATCATTTGGTCCTACCTTTGGATTCTGTTCAATATCATACCCATATTCCGCTAATTTTTTTGCAGCCTCGTTTTCCCTTTCTAATGCCCTGATTTTTTCTGGACTTGCATTTTTCTCGATTTTAGCCGGGTTTCCTTTGGGTAAAGCATTCGCATCTGGGAGTTTACTAGGTATAGTTCGTTTAAACCCGCTGCCAATCCCATTCGCACCGCCACCCACTTCATCCATCGCATCCATATACTGCTGCTGCACCGGCGTCCTCGGCAGTGAAGGTCCATCGGGTATTTCCCCTGCTTTAAGGCCAACCCCTCCGGCGTCTGCAATACCGGACCCAGCTCCGGGAGCTTCTGCTTGATCCCATTCAAAGCATCCTTCGCCGCCTGGCTGACGACGTCTTCCACCCCGCTGAACACTTTCCCGGCTTTGCCGATTTTGGTGACCTGCATTCCACATAGACCTTGTCCACATAAAAAGCCAGCGTCGTCTCATTTTCTTTGCTGCTAGCGGTAATCGGAGTACCATCCGGCAGTTCCAGCGGCGGACCGTTCAGCCGTCTTGCAGATTCGATCTGCTCCTGGACCTGCCTCACAGCCTCAACGATCCTGATCTCCTCCAGCTGGCTTCTTGCATAGGCTCCAGGGCACTCTTCTCCATCGCCATCCGCAGCAGATACTCTTCGTTATGTATTAGCGGTACACTTTCCGCCGTGATCGACGAATCATAATCGCAGGCTTTGACAGCCAACTGCTTGAAATAGCCGCTTAGATCCTTCCCTGCTTCATATTTTTCACTACTTCACATTTTAATCCATATGTTACTTCTGACGAATTATAATCATGTCTTCGTCAATTAATCTAAGATCTCACGAGCTTCAGCCTTACAGCTTGAGGTCAGTTCATCACTAGCCACGATTATGTTGCCAGACTATATATCCTCTGCGGCCCATATGCAGCTGTCTATAATCACAAGACATTTCAGGATATTCCCCATTTCCATTGGGCATAGTCCGCTGTTGAAGTGCTCGCTTCCAAAGGTGTAATTAACGGCAGTTCAGAATTGGCCGGAGCAACCCGTTTCACGTGCTGATATTGCTTTTTACATAAACGCAAAACAGCTCCCAGCTTGTTTGCAAGATGAGAGCCGCTTCACGCTTATATTTTCATAAAATGATGATCCTATAATCTCTATCTATAATAATAAACTTGTCATTAAAATCTATAGATAAACCCTCGTATTTCTCGACAAGCATTTCATTAAGCGTTAATAGATCTGACCCTTCCCGAACATACAAATACATTTCGTTAATATTTCGAGTTATAGGATCAAGATGCATCTCAACTTTCATAATATCATTTGAATTTCTTTCAATAGTAGTTATTTTGTATACTATTTTCTCGACATCTTCCTCCACATTTGAATCGTTTCCAAACATTTCACCAAGTGATGAATAGTTCGGTTTTCCCCTCCTGAATATTTCCACTAACCCTATAACTAACTCCTGTAATGAACTTTCTGAAAATTTCAACTTTAACAATTCCCATGAGTTATCAAACATCCAACTCATATCATTGGGATCATTATCACTATCGTCCAAAATTCCAATAACTACAGGTTTTCTATAAAGAAATTTCGAGTTAATTCTTTCATCATTATTTAAAAACATTAAAATCCCCTCCCATCTTCTCTGCCATTTTACTATATAACCTATCCCATACTGCCTCTGTGTTACCTTCTTTAAATAATGCTTGAACCATAGGATCACTGGAAAGCTCTCTTTGTGTTTGTTTAAAAACTTTCTCAACATCCAGTGGATGTATCGCCCATCCAAGAGTTCCTCTCTTAATACTGAACGTTACCCCATGTGGAGTCACAGCTCTTATTTCTGCCATATCAAAATATACCACTGTTTCTAGGTCAGCAATACTAAACCTACTACTACTAGGATGATTATGAGTAAATGTTGTATCCTTTGCTATATCTTTATAAGAAGAAAGGTCAATTTTTGCTTGTTCCCCATCAGAGATTAATCTACCAATCACATTGCCGTCATTATCGAAAAACAGACCATGCTCAAACGGCTCATTTCTAATACCATCTTCCAAATATTTAACTGTTGAAGGTGCTTTGTCTACTTTCCCTATACTGGATAGTAAATTTTGACCACCCGAACCCTCACTTACTACACCTATGTTAGAATCTGCACTACTAGATTTACCCTTCCCCTCAGATAACGGAACATTTACCTTTTTCACCCTGGACGCAGATATTTCACCCGCACCGGGGTGCAGCGGAAGGCTTCTCTTTAT
>NZ_JUEI01000074.1:0-44650 GCF_000802655.2 Paenibacillus sp. IHB B 3415
CATGCGGCGAGCCGTATCCTGCTCTAAGCTGTATTCTGCTCTAGCAGTATAGCGGTCCCGTAGGGACTAGCGCTCCCATTGCCCCAGTAGCTAATTCCATCCCAGTCCTAACTCTTTCCGCCAAGCTTGCGGGTGTCCAGAGGGTGCAACCCTTGGGGCCCTCCCTTGGAAGGGAGGGTTTGGGAGGGATCGAAAATATTTTAAAGTAGCTTTTGAATTAGAGCTTTTGAATAGAGTTTTAGAATTTTTAAAAAGAAAAATAAAAACTTGCTTTTGAAATAGTTTTTTATAAAGGAGAGGTACCGTTGGCGAACGAAAGTATAATAATCAAGGGCGCAAGGGCCCATAATCTCAAGAACATCGACGTAACGATTCCGCGTGACCGCTTCGTCGTGCTGACGGGACTGAGCGGCTCGGGTAAATCATCTTTGGCATTCGACACAATTTATGCCGAGGGCCAGCGCCGTTACGTTGAATCGCTGTCTGCCTATGCCCGCCAGTTCCTGGGTCAGATGGAGAAGCCGGATGTGGATTCCATTGACGGGCTATCCCCGGCAATATCGATTGACCAGAAAACTACAAGCCGTAACCCGCGTTCGACCGTAGGTACGGTTACAGAGATTTATGACTATCTGCGGCTGCTGTTTGCCCGGGTTGGGCATCCCCATTGTCCGGATCATGGTATAGAGATTACATCACAGACTGTTGAACAGATGGTTGACCGGATTATGCAATACCCGGAGAAGACCCGCCTGCAGATTCTGGCACCTGTGATTTCCGGCCGTAAGGGTGAACATAAAGGCTTGTTCACGGATATCTCGAAGCAAGGTTTCGTTCGTGTGCGTGTTGACGGTGAGCTTCGCGAAGTTACGGAAGATATTGTACTGGAGAAGAATAAGAAGCATACGATTGAAGTCGTTGTCGACCGGATTGTCATTAAGGATGATATTGAGACTCGTCTTACCGATTCATTGGAGACTGCACTGAAGCTGTCGGGCGGTCAGATTCTGGTCGATGTGATGGGCCAGGAAGAGCTTTTATTCAGCGCAAGCTTTGCCTGCCCAATCTGCGGGTTCAGTATAGAAGAGCTTGCTCCGCGTATGTTCTCGTTCAACAGCCCATTTGGTGCCTGCACGGAATGTGACGGGCTTGGTGTGAAGATGGTAGTCGATCCGGATCTGCTGATCCCGGATGCGGAGAAGTCCATCGAAGAAGGTGCATTCTTGGCCTGGACAGGCAGTACGTCGAACTACTATCCGCAGTTTCTGAAGTCGGTATGTGAGCATTTCAAAATTCCGCAGAATGTTCCTGTCAGCAGCCTGTCGCCGGAGCATATGACCAAGCTGCTGCACGGAACGGGCAGCGAGAAGATCCGCTTCCGTTATGAGAACGACTTTGGCCAGCGCAAGGATGCACTTGTTGCTTTTGAAGGGATCATCCCGAATCTGGAGCGCCGTTACCGCGACACTGCCTCTGAAGGCATCCGTGAGTTTATCGAAGGCTTCATGAGCGCCAAGCCATGCCATGTCTGCAAAGGCAAAAGACTGAAGAAAGAGATTCTGGCCGTGACGATCAATCAGCAGAATGTTGCCGATGTAACGGATCTTTCGATTGGAGATTGTCTGGATTTCTTCGAGAATCTCAAGCTCAGTGAAAAAGAAACGGCCATCGCTAACCTGATTCTTAAGGAAATCAGCAGCCGCTTAGGATTCCTCGTAAATGTAGGGCTGAACTATCTGACGCTTAGCCGCGCAGCGGGCTCGTTATCCGGCGGTGAAGCGCAGCGGATCAGGCTGGCTACACAGATTGGCTCCAGTCTGATGGGTGTCCTGTATATTCTGGATGAGCCGAGCATCGGGCTTCATCAGCGGGATAATGACCGGCTGATTGCCACGCTGGCTCATATGCGCGACCTGGGCAATACTCTGATCGTCGTTGAGCATGATGAGGATACCATGATGGCTGCCGACTATATTATCGATATTGGTCCCGGTGCCGGAATACATGGCGGACAGGTAATTGCTCAAGGTACACCTCAGGAGATTATGGACGATCCAAACTCTCTCACTGGTGAATACTTAAGCGGACGCAAATTCATCCCTGTTACCTCCACACGCCGTCCTACCGATAATGAACGCTGGATAGAGATTCGCGGGGCTAAAGAGAACAATCTGAAGAATGTAAATGTGAAGATTCCGCTTGGTGTCTTTACAGCGGTCACCGGAGTATCCGGTTCCGGCAAATCTTCGCTTATTAACGAAATTCTCTATAAGAGCCTGGCACGCCAGCTCAACAAGGCCGTCAAGGTCCGTCCCGGTGTGCATAAAGAAATCCGCGGTCTAGAGAATCTGGATAAAGTAATTGAGATTGACCAGTCACCGATCGGGCGTACACCACGCTCCAATCCGGCCACGTATACAGGTGTGTTCGATGATATCCGCGACCTGTTCTCCAAGACCAATGAGGCTAAGGTACGCGGCTTCCAGAAGGGGCGCTTCAGCTTCAATGTGAAGGGCGGCCGCTGTGAGGCTTGCCGTGGAGACGGGATTATCAAGATTGAGATGCACTTCCTGCCGGATGTGTACGTGCCTTGTGAAGTCTGCAAGGGCAAACGGTATAACCGCGAAACGTTGGAAGTGAAATATAAAGGCAAGAGTATCTCCGATGTATTGGAGATGACCGTCGAGGATGCAACGGAATTCTTCAAGAATATCCCGCGTATCCACCGCAAAATGCAGACGCTGCTTGATGTGGGGCTGGGCTATATCAACATCGGCCAGCCGGGGACAACCTTGTCCGGTGGTGAAGCGCAGCGCGTGAAGCTGGCTTCCGAGCTGTACCGCCGCAGTACCGGCAAGACGCTGTACATTCTGGATGAGCCGACAACCGGCCTGCATGTAGATGACATTGGCCGTCTGCTTGAGGTGCTGCACCGTCTGGTGGATTCCGGTGAATCGGTCCTGGTCATTGAGCATAACCTCGATGTAATCAAGACTGCTGACTATATTATTGATATGGGGCCGGAAGGCGGCAGCGGCGGAGGAACGGTGCTTGCGACCGGAACGCCGGAGAAGCTGATTACTGTTGAGGAATCCTACACAGGCCGGTATCTGAAGCCGGTCCTCATCCGCGACACCGAACGCACTCAGGCGCTTGAACTTCAGACCTCTGATACGGTGTAACCGGAGGAAGCTGCAAGCTGCAAACTTAAATAGCCCATGGTCCACTGCGAGGTGGGCATGGGCTGTTTTTTTACTACAACTCACTCCAGATACCAAAGATCAATTTGAATTGATTGCGCGCTTTTGTGGTTTTCTTGAAGCCGTCCTGTGAATCCAGAAT
Organism: Paenibacillus sp. IHB B 3415; assembly: GCF_000802655.2. Taxonomy (NCBI): domain Bacteria; kingdom Bacillati; phylum Bacillota; class Bacilli; order Caryophanales; family Paenibacillaceae; genus Paenibacillus; species Paenibacillus sp. IHB B 3415. Next base: position 3,343 of record NZ_JUEI01000074.1, read on the forward strand.
CCATACCGTTCTTCTGATCCAGACTCTTATATACAGGGAACGGCATTTAACAGTTAGCTGTCAGAATTCCCCCACTTCTCTAAGTGGCTGGATGAATGTCAGCGGTCTTTCTCATAGACAATTACAACCTAAAATATTACAATAAAACTATTCAGTAGTATTATGAAATAGGTTGTGATATCCGTGGAATTAGACACAAATAATCATTCAGTATTCTCTCTTCATTATCACCTTGTTCTAGTCGTGAAGTACCGCAGAAAAGTAATAGACGATGACATTTCGAATCGGTTACAAGAGATATTTGAGTCTATTCAGCCTAATTACAATATCACCCTGCAGGAATGGAAGCATGACAAGGATCATGTTCACATTCTAATGAAAGCTCATCCCAATAGCGATATTTCTAAATTTCTGAACGCTTATAAGAGTGCATCCTCCCGTCTAATTAAGAAAGAATTTCCTGTAATTCGTCAACAGCTGTGGAAGGAATATTTCTGGTCCAGAAGTTATTGTCTACTGACGATTGGCGGTGCGCCGATTGAAGTCATCCGGAAGTACATCGAATCTCAAGGTCAGAAATGAGGTGGGCAGGTGTTAAAGGCTTATAAGTATCGAATCCATCCCACCTATGAGCAAGAGCAGTACTTCACTAAAGTATTCGGCGCTGTTCGCTTCATCTACAATCGAATGCTTGCAGATAAGATTGAACATTACAAGCAAACGGAAACGATGCTCAAAACGACACCTGCGCCATACAAAAAGGATTTTGCCTGGCTGAAAGAAGTGGATAGTCTAGCCTTAGCCAATGCCCAGCTTCACTTAGAGAAGGCTTATCAGAATTTCTTCCGTGAACCGAACGCGGGATTTCCAAAATTCAAGAGCAAGAAGAAGAATAGCCATAGCTTCACAACCAATAACCAGAAGGGAACCATTGCCATTACAGATGGAAGGATCAAAATTCCCAAACTAAAAACGAAAATCAAAATCAAGCTGCACCGTCCATTCGAGGGACGTATTAAATCATGCACCATTTCCAAAACACCCACGGGAAAATATTACGCTTCCGTATTGGTGGAAACGGATATCATCCCATTGCCCCCACTCGAGACGAAGATCGGTGTGGATCTGGGGTTGAAAGACTTTGCGATTCCTTCACATGGCGAAATCATACCGAATCCGAAGTACTTGGCGAAGTCTGAACAACGATTAGCCAAGCTGCAAAAGGACTTGTCACGAAAGAAGAAAGGGAGCCGTAACCGGTATAAAGCAAGGCTGAAGGTCGCCAGACTGCATGAAAAAATAGCGAATCAACGGAAAGACTTTTTGCACAAAACGTCCACCCAAATGATAAACGAAAACCAAGTGATCGTGATGGAGGACTTGCGTGTAAAGAACATGATGCAGAATCATAAGTTAGCGAAAGCCATATCCGAAGTGTCTTGGAGCCTGTTCAGAGACATGCTGACCTACAAAGCGAAATGGTACGGCAGAGAATTAATCATTGCTCCCAAACACTTTGCAAGCAGTCAATTGTGTTCCTGCTGTGGCTACAAAAATGCAGAAGTAAAGAACCTAGCCGTACGGGAGTGGTCCTGCCCTGCCTGTCATACGGAGCATGACAGAGACCGGAATGCGGCACTGAATCTTCTACAACTAGCCATGTAAATGTTCCTTAGCGGGTTAGGAACTAGCCTATAAGCTTGGGTAAACTTGGAGCAGTAGCTCTATTGACCAAGAAGCACCCACCTCTTAGGTGGTGTGTAGTTCACCAGGCCCGATAATTCCCTGTGTTTCGGTCTCTGTACCATCAGGATTCTCGGTCTCAGTTCGTACCACCCATCTGTTTCCTAATCCGAATTCAGCGGGTTAGGAACTAGCCTATAAGCTTGGGTAAACTTGGAGCAGTAGCTCTATTGACCAAGAAGCACCCACCTCTTAGGTGGTGTGTAGTTCACCAGGCCCGATAATTCCCTGTGTTTCGGTCTCTGTACCATCAGGATTCTCGGTCTCAGTTCGTACCACCCATCTGTTTCCTAATCCGAATTCGATGTATTTCAAGCCGGCGGGCACCTCCAGTTCTGCATGACTGATCATAACATCGTCGTCCGGAATTTTACAGTGAGGGTTGTGGCATGCGATTTCATGTGTGCAGACAAAAATTAAGCTGGCGGCAGAGAAGCAGAACTGGCATAACTACAGCATGTCCGCAGTAAGATTCAAAGAGAGGGTTTTGCGTTGAATGATTAGCAAAGGCTGTTTGCGGTTGCAATAGGAATCAGCTCCTTGAAAATCACATATCACAACGAATGGTCAATGATAAATATCTCTGTATTTTAGCTGATTTCCGGCTTCGGAAATATTTTTTATGACAAATGCATAATTTTTAGACAATTTCTATTGCGTCACTGAAATGGTAGCGATAACATAGAAGGTGATATGGATTAGATGAACTTGCTTGACAACACTTTCAGGGAGGGATTGCCATGCTGCTTGCAGAAGCTGCCGCGCAAGAACCGTCTACATTTCATACCTTCGATGTATTTATGATTCTATTCACGATTCTTATTCTTATCGGTGTGGTCCGGCTATTGAAAGCTCCGCAGAAGAACAAATTTGCAATCGGCTTCGGAGTGGTGAGCCTGCTGGTTTTTGCAGTCTCTGACTATGCAATGATTATGAATTGGTTCAGCTAAGTTCAGGCACAACTAACTTCAGAAGCAAGGTCTTTCAAAGACACCTTTATCCGCCACCCGGCGAGCCTAAAGGCGTCTTTTTTTTAAACGATATGTACAGGAGAAAGGGGGAAGGCGATGAACGGGGGAAAGAATGCAGTTGCCCGGAGTGGCGTTGTTCTGTTGTGCGGGTTGCTATTATCAGGATTCACAGGTAGTCCGCTGTCTGCACTTGGCGCAGTGTACGGAGGGACAGGTCCTGTAACGGCTGGACAAGTAGGCGGAGTCAAACCCGTTAACAAGGAGCAAGTGGCTAAACCCGCAGTGGATCCGGTTCCGCAAATCATCCGCGCGGTGTCGGCATCGGTCGTGGGCATTATCGGCAAAGCCAGTGGTGAATCTGGAGGCCCGGATGACCGCTACAATCTGACACACGGGTCCGGAATTATCGTCAAAGCAGATGGGTGGATTATTACCAATGCCCACGTCATGGAGGGGCTGCAGAATGCAGTAGTGGTTACCTCAGACGGCAAGAGCTATAACATTACGGATACATATATGGATGAGGTAAGTGACCTCGCTCTGATCAAGATTACAGCCAAATCCCTGAAGCCGGCAAAGTTCGCCGCTAGCCCAGCAGGGTTACAGGTTGGAGAGAAGGTCATAGCGATTGGCACACCTATTTCGTTCTCCCTCAGAAATTCGGCTACCGTAGGAGTGATTAGCGGCCTCAACCGTTCGGTGGATGCGGCTTACCGGCTGATTCAGAGCGACACGGCGATTAACCCCGGCAACAGCGGAGGGCCGCTGGTCAGCATGAAAGGTGAGGTGCTTGGGGTCAACAGCTTGAAATTTGCGGCAGTAGGCGTGGAAAATATGGGCTTCTCCATTCCGGCAGATACGGTGCAGTATATTATGAATCAGCTGCTCAAATACGGTGAGGTCCGTCGCCCGAGCCTTGGAGTTGAGCTGGAGGAGAGCTGGCCCGTCATTGTCGGGCTGCCTACCCAGGAGCCTTTAACGGTTACGAAGGTGGTCACTGCAGAAGCACGGAAGGCGGGGATTGCCGAGGGAGATGCACTGTATGCGATAGACGGCCACCGGGTCACGTCACTTGTGGACATTAACGAACGGTTCAAGCAATACAAGCCGGGAGCAGTGGTCAAGCTGCTCATGCAAAGTGACGGCGATATCGTCGCCAGAAGCCTTGTTCTGGGGCAAGGTGATCCATTGGTGAATACGGAAGAGGCGGAGGGGGATGGCGATGATCAGGCGGAAGAGTAGAAGACTTGCAGAAGCAGGAACGCGGCGATTGGGGAGGAAGTCTATACCCCGCGGACTGTCTGTCATGCTGGTAGTGCTATTGTTGCTTGCCGTATTTCCGGGCATGAATGCCTATGCGGCAGAAACTCCGATTCTAAAGCTAAGCCTCAAAGTAGGCAGTACATCTGCAAAGGTTAACGGCGAACCGATAGTGATTCAGAAGCCTTTTACGGAGAGCGGGGCGGTCATGGTGCCGCTGGGGATTTTCAAAAAAGCATTCGGCAGCACAGTCTCTCTTGAAGGTAACGATGTAGTGAAGGTGATGTACGGTCCGCATACCGGAGCGATGACGATAGGCAGTACCACTGCATGGAAGGATGGCGTCAAAATTAAGCTTGCTGCGCCGCCGCGTATGGTTTCCGGTGTGCTGATGGTGCCCCTGCGGTTCGTGACCGGAGTGCTCGGTGCGCGGATTACTGCGGCAGATGGCGGGGGATTGCTGGTTACACTTACTCCTTCGGAGAAGGAGGCGGCAGCAGAACCGGAGAGCGGCATCGACAGTGATGTCGGCAAAACCCGGATCGGCAACAGTTATTTTGAATGGAGCATGAATTATCCGTCCGGACTTGTTGTGGGTGACAGCGGGGGGAATGAGAATGTAGCGACTTTTATGAGTGCGGAGAATAATTATTATCTGGAGGTCCATGCTTCACCGCAGGAGGTGCCGCTTGATCCGGAAGGGCTGCTGGAGAATCTGGTGCGGTCATCGGAGGAGGGCGGAGAGACTGTACTGGATCGGGAGGTCGTGCCTGAAGCCAAGGCTCCTTACGCCCGGATAGTCAGCAAGGATTCCAGCGGAGCGCTGTGGGAAGGCAGGCAATATTATGCTGACGGCAGGCTGTATGAAATTTATCTGACGGACGATAACGCGGTGAACTATAAAGATCTGGATCAGTATGCCGTGCTGCTGGACTCATTCCAACCTTCCTATAATTTTTCCGACAAAAGCATCCGTGATCTCTCCACAGTCACAAACGGGTTGCGCGAAGGATACAACGAAGACTACGGAATCTCGCTGCTGGTGCCGGCAGACTGGAGTGTGGATGACCAGCATTTATATTATGAGAGCAAACAGGGAAGCTATCTGCGTGTAAAAGTGAGCTCCGCCCCCGCGGGCTCAACGCTCGAGAGCTGGAGCCGGGAACTGGAGTCGCAGCTACGTGACACCTATGTGACCGAAGCTTATACCCTGAAGAACGGCATTGCAGGCAAAGTCTCCGGTGAGCCGGTATTGATCAATGAAATCGGACTCAATCCAGGAAACGGCTGGAGTACAGAATATCAAATTCTGCTGCTGAAGAACGGCTACCGCTATTATTTTGAATACCGGACAGCATCGGGACAGGATGGCGACAAGGCGCGGTTCACAGATGTGCTAAATTCCATCGATATTGATTTTGCGCAGATCAAGGAGAACTTTGGCCGTCTGGAAACCGATGATTACGCGCTGCTCAGCACAAAGTCGATCCCTAAGAGCTCCAAAGCTTACGGCTACAGCATTGATATTCCGCAACTGTGGACGCCGTATCAGGATGTTTTTGAGAGCCAGACCGTGGAATACCGCTTCACCGGCGGACGGCTCCAGATTTATGCCAGTCCGGATGTTACCATGGAATATGCCGTCAGCCAGCTGCAAAGCTATTATCAGAACACCAAAAAAGACCCGAAAGGGCCGCAGGTGAAAAGTGTGGAGGAAACCACCTTTGCGGGAGTGCCCGCCACAATCCTCACAGTAGAACAGACTAAGAGCAGCATCCCTGTGAGCACGCGAAACATCATTTTCGGCAAAAATGATGTGGTCTACACGATCACCGTCACGCTGAACGCTGCCAATGCAACGGCCAGCCAGCTGGCGGTGTTGGAGAGGGTGCTGGGGTCGTTTGGGTGGGGGGAATCCTCATAGTTTAATGTTAGCGTAAAATTAGCTATGACTAAGAACGTCTCAGTTGCCGGCAGGCAGCGGGACGTTTTTTTATGATGGGAAAGAGTTTGTGGAGTTTGTACGGATATTGGAAAAGGTTGATCGACTACAGCCGGACGGTATTTCGTACACTGGTGATTTGCGATGTAAAAGACAAAAAAATGCAGCATGATGCTTCTGTCCTCCTATTATTCATATAATTCTTGCCATTTTGATGGCGCAGAGGTGTGATATTTGATACAATTAATAAGTTAAAAAGCTGTAAATGACCCGCCGAACAGGCGGTTTAGGAGGATATAAATGAAAGAGCAACAAATACGCAGAGAAGACGTAGAACTGCTGGCTCCGGCGGGAGACTGGGACTGCATGCGTGCAGCGGTGGCGAACGGGGCGGATGCTGTCTTTTTTGGCGTAGAGAAATTCAATGCACGGGCCAGAGCCAACAACTTCCGTATGGACGAGCTGCCGGAGATTATGGCCTTTCTGCACAGCTATGGAGTGAAGGGGTTTCTGACCTTTAATATACTGGTGTTTGAGAATGAGCTGCCGGATGCAAAAGAACTGATCGATGCCTGCGTGGATGCCGGTGTGGATGCAGTCATTGTACAGGACTTGGGTCTGGTTCAAATGATCCGTGAGATCTCTCCGGATTTCCCGATTCACGGTTCTACGCAAATGACGATTACTTCACCGGAAGCGGTGGAATTCACGAAGCCTTGGGGGCTTGAACGTGTAGTCCTTGGCCGTGAAAATAATTTGAAGCAGATCCGCACGATTGGCGAACAAGCCCGCCTGCCGATGGAAGTCTTCGTGCATGGTGCACTATGTGTATCCTATTCCGGACAATGTCTGACTTCCGAAATGTGGGGCGGACGCTCTGCGAACCGCGGAGAATGTGCCCAGGCCTGCCGCCTGCCGTATGACCTGGTGGTAGACGGAGAAGTGAAGCCGATGGGTGATGTAACCTACCTGCTGTCCCCGAAAGATCTTGCCGCCATTGATCTGATGCCCGAACTGATTGAAGCTGGAGTGACCTCTTTCAAAATTGAAGGCCGGCTCAAGACTCCCGAATACGTTGCGAATGTGGTTAGTAAATACCGCAAAGCGATTGATAAGTATTTTGACGGTAACTGGACACCGACCTCGAAGGAGGACATGCGAGAGCTGCAGCAGAGCTTCTCGCGCGGCTTCACTCATGGTTTCCTGGACGGTACTAACAATAAGAAATTAGTTGATGGCACCTTCCCGAAAAGCCGGGGTGTATTCATGGGAACCGTCGAACAGATTCTGCGCGACGGTGTAGTCTGCCGTATTCATGCTCCACTTAAGCGCGGAGACGGAATCGTGTTCGATGCCGGAGATCCGACCAAGAAGGAAGAAGGCGGCCGCGTCTACGATCTGCGCCGCAAAGGCGTCAAGCTGGAGGGCGAAGCCGGCGAAGGCTGGATTATCGACATCGTGCCCGGCCGCAATGATGTGGATCTTCGCCGTCTCCATGTTGGCGACCGCATCTGGAAGACGAATGATCCGGCACTCGACAAGGCGCTGCGGCAGTCGTATGAGACCGAGAAGCCTTACCGGGTATTCCCGGTTCACGTGAGAGTGCAAGGCTGCGCCGGTGAGAAGCTGACGACTTGGTGGACGGACATTCAGAAGAAGGTAACCGTCCGTGTGGATTCGGAGCTCGCGCTGGAGACAGCGCAGAAGCGTCCGATGGATACCGCGCTGCTGGAAGAACAATTCGGGCGCCTGGGCGGAACCGTGTTCCAGCTTGAAGCGCTGGAGTCGCATCTGCAAGGCGACGTGATTGTGCCTATGCGCGAGCTGAACAGCATCCGCCGCCAGGCGGTGGAGCTGCTTGCAGGCGAGCGCCCGAAGCCTCCCGTGTATGTGAAACGGGAGGTAGAGGTCTACGGCGGCGCTTCCCGCAGGGACGCCGCAGAGGCGCGCGGTGAAGCGGAGCTCACCGCGCTATGCCGCAGCCTGCCGCAGGTGCAGGCTGCGCTCGAAGCCGGCGTGACGAGCATTTGCCCGAAGCCTCCCGTGTATGTGAAACGGGAGGTAGAGGTCTACGGCGGCGCTTCCCGCAGGGACGCCGCAGAGGCGCGCGGTGAAGCGGAGCTCACCGCGCTATGCCGCAGCCTGCCGCAGGTGCAGGCTGCGCTCGAAGCCGGCGTGACGAGCATTTACGCCGATTTCGAGTTCATCAAGCAGTTCCCGGCGGCAGTAGACGCTGTGCGGGCTGCAGGGGCCAGCATCACGCTGGCCACACCGCGCATCCATATGCCGAACGAGAACGGCTATCATGCCAACATCCTGCGGCTGCAGCCGGATGCTGTGCTGGTGCGCAATACCGGCGCACTTTATTATTACCTGCGCCACCGGATGGAGCATCCGGCTGCTGTGCATCCGCGGTTGATCGGCGATTTCTCGCTGAACATCGCCAACCACAGAGCGGTTGATCTGTTCCTGAATGCTGGCTGTGACGTGGTGACACCGTCGTATGACCTGAACATCCAGCAGATGGTTGATCTGCTCGGACACAGCGACACCTCGCGGATGGAGGTTGTTATTCACCAGCATCTGCCGATGTTCCACACCGAGCACTGCGTGTACTGCACCTTCATGAGTGAAGGTACAGACTATACTAACTGCGGACGTCCTTGCGAGGAGCAGCGTGCTTCACTGCAGGACCGGATCGGTATGTCTCATCCCGTCCGTGTAGATGAAGGCTGCCGTAACACTGTTTATAACGCTGTTGAACAGTCAGGTGCAGAATACCTGAATCACTTCCGTGAGCTTGGCGTATCTTCTTTCCGTGTAGAGTTCCTAGAGGAAACGCCGGAGCAGGTAGCAGAGGTTATCAGCCTTTACAGCCGCGCACTTCGCGGAGAAATCTCCGGAACGCAGGTTTGGAAAAGCCTGAAGGCCACCAATCAGCTTGGGGTTACACGCGGGCAGTTGGTTAATGCGAAGTAAGGATTAAAAACTGTATACAAGGCCAGTCTTACCGAAGTATCAATGGATAATCTTCGGAACAGGCTGGCCTCTTTTTTTAGACTTTCATTTGAAAGTGCCTCTTCTATCATAAACAGCATTACATATACATCCTATGTATCATAATTGATCTGCCCAATATAGCCCATAACTGCTATAATTGAATCAAATATGCCATTTTTCTTTAAGGAATTAGTGATAAAACATGAAGCCAGAAGGAGCTATGAGATGAAGATCCGTAAAGCAATTATTCCCGCAGCTGGTCTGGGTACCCGCTTTCTGCCTGCGACCAAAGCGATGCCCAAAGAAATGCTGCCGATTGTAGATAAACCGACAATTCAATATATTGTTGAAGAAGCAGTAGCTTCCGGGATTGAAGATATTATCATTGTGACGGGGAAAGGCAAGCGTGCGATTGAGGACCACTTCGACAATTCCTTCGAACTGGAATTCAACCTGGCTGAGAAGCAGAAGTGGGAGCTGCTGGAATCGGTACGTAAATCCTCGGAAATGGCCGATATCCACTACATCCGTCAAAAAGAACCGCGCGGCCTCGGACATGCCATCTGGTGCGCACGTAAATTCATCGGCAATGAACCTTTTGCTGTTCTGCTTGGGGATGACATTGTAGAGTCGGATAAGCCATGTCTGAAGCAGATGATTGATGTATACGATCAGTACAAATCCTCTATTGTGGGAGTTCAACAGGTGCCGTGGGAAGAAGTTTCCCGGTATGGACTGGTGGATGGAACTGAATTAGCAGAACGTGTCTACAAGGCCAACCGCCTAGTCGAAAAGCCGAAGAGAGAAGATGCTCCATCCAACCTGGCGATCCTGGGACGGTATATCCTGACTCCGCGTATCTTCGACATGCTTGGCGAACAGCAGGTGGGCGTAGGTGGAGAGATTCAGCTTACGGATGCTATCTCACGTTTAAGTGAAGTAGAGCGGATTATTGCTTATGATTTTGACGGCAAACGTCATGATGTCGGTGAGAAGATGGGCTTCATTCAGACAAGCATCCATTATGCACTTCAGCATGAGGAGCTTAAAGAAGGGCTATTGCAGTATCTTAAAGAGGTTATAGAAAATGAAGAGAAGCTGTACAGCAGGTAGCTGATTGGACTAGTATCAACTACAGTTCTAGGCGAATCATTTAATCATAAAAAAGCGGTCTACTGTACTCAGACAGTGGACCGCTTTTCTCTATGTGTTCTTATGATGTTTCCTTTGAACGATTAGTACTGTGTATTCACAATGACGTCAATCTCTGCAGCCTCTGCAGGATCAGCGGCAATGAGCTTATCATAGACCGTCTGGTCTTGCGCGGACTCAGATTTCTTCAGTGCCGCTAAATACCAGCGGGCTGCATCGCGGTTGGCTGCATCGCTGTAGTCATCGCTCAAGGCAAGTTTTAAAGTCGCCGCAGCTGCCTGTACCTGACCTGCCATATACTGAAGTTTTCCTGCATTCAAGTTGATTGACGAAGGAAGAGGCTGGCCTTGCAGATCAGATGCCACTTGATTGTAGGCATCCAGTCCAATATTGAGATGAATCATCTTGTTAGCCTCATCCTGCTGAGTGAAGGATTGTTGTGCCAGTTCGAAGGCGCGGGCAATCAGAGAGCTATACCAGTTAGTATCCCATAGTGTTGTGCTACTGACGATATCTGCATAATTGTCTGCAAAACCGAGCTTCAAGGTAGCAGCAGCTTGCTCAGCTTGTCCTGATAGCAATTGCAGCTTTCCGGCATTCAATGCAATTGTTGGCGTGATTGAGAACGGGCGGCCCTGCAACTGTTCAGGCGGCAAAGTCTTCAGGTGCTCTACCCCGTCAACCACATGCTGGTACGCTTCAAGACCGGCAGTCAGGTACTCCTGTTTCTTAGCTTCGTCTTTTTGCACATCGGCAGCAGCTGCAAAAGCCTGTGCACGGCGACTCAATGCTTCATACCAATCGATATCCCAATTGAATTTATCTGCGTTGTCGCGGTAGACATTGAAGCCCAGATCATTTTGTCCTTTGAGATCGTAGTAACTGATCAATTGTTTCAGTAGATCTTTATTGTAAGGCTCATCCTTGAGTGCACGGCTCAGAACATCATAAGCTTCAGCCAGATACTGCTCATCTTGTGATTGTTTAAACACCGTGAGGTCAAGGGAAGCAAGGTAGATTGCTGCTTCCGGCTGGAACGGACGGCTCTTCAGCGCCTCGACCAGCGGGGTCTTAATCTCTTCATAGGATTGACTCACGCTAACTAGATTTTTACCTTTGAGTGCAGCATTGCTGGACCCGATGTAGCTGATGGACAGGAAGAGCAGGAACACAGAACCGATGGCCAGCACAGCAAAGTACCCGAAGCGCAGTCCAGCTTTGTTCCAGCTCTGGCGTAGAGGCTTGTTGTCCATAACAGCTCCCATACCTGCCAAACCAATGAATACCAGAATCCCCATGAACGCGTAACTCATGTTAAAGTCCAGCAGACTGTGAACAAGAATGGACAGAGCAATAATGTAGAAGAAGAATCCATTATTGAACTCGTCCTTGTCCCGTTTCAGGTATGCACGGATGTATTTATAGAAAATATATCCGATAAAGCCCATAAACACGATAAATCCGACAATTCCAACCTCAATCAAATACTGCAGGAAGAAGTTGTGAACCTGCCGGCTTACATAAGGGTTGTTCTGATAATGTTCATAAAGGGAAGCCCAGCCTCCACCACCGGATCCAATGATCGGATAATCCTTCACAACCTTCATAGCATCCTTATAAAAAGTGATGCGCTCCAGTACACTATGCTGTTTGAAGTTAATGTTCTCTAGCCGGGTTTCGATATTATCAGGTAATATACTGCGTACGCTTGTTCCAATAAGCAGGAAAGCAACAATCGCTACAAGAACAATGGAGCCGAGTGGAATCCACAGCCCAGTCATTTTACGTGTTTCCCAGCTTCCCAGCTTCTCTTGCAGCCATGGAGCGGCGAAACGCTGAATCGCCCAGCCAAGAGCTGCAACAACTGCTGAGGCCACAAGCAGGTACACCCAGGCTTTTAACGCAGCTGACGAAGTGAAAGTAGTATTCAGTTCAGTTCCAATCGTAGTTAGCGGGCTGGTAACCAGCAGAGCGGCGATACCAGAAATCGCAAGATGAATAATCCACAGAATCTGCTGAGCAGGCTTCAGGAACAACAGTAGAAGAATAAACACTACAGGCAGCATTACGAGCCCGCCACGGGATAAGGTCAGCAGCAGAGACACAATAATCGGTACAAGCATGAAGCTGTGAGTCAATGTGCCGTACCACTTTTTAGAGCGGACGAGTGCAAACACTGCAACAAACAAGAAAGCCATCAGGAAAGCAGCGTAAGTGTTGGCATACTGGAAAATAGAAGTCAGACGCAGGCCGTTCGAGTCTGTCATCACGGCGTCCAAGTATTTACCACTGCGTACTGTGTTGGAGAACCAGCCTACAAGGCCTCCAGCGAATTTCCAGCTTCCAAGCCAATTCAACAGGCCAAACCCCACGATGAAATAGGCAATCGCCAGAATAGCATTTTGAATGACAACATTTAGTTGCTTTTGCTGAAGCAGATATAACGCTATAATGAATATTGCGACATACATGCTCTGTATAAACAGCAGGTTCATCGCCATATAATGCGATACAGCGCCAATAAGCGACAACGCATACGTAGCGGGAAGCAGGAGCGAGGCTACAGCCAGCAAGTCACGCTGACCCTCCAGCTTGAACTTTGTGAAGTACAAGCCTACCCATATCAGCAGCAAGAGGCTGCTAAGCAGCGATGACACATAAATCGGCTTCTCGAAGTCGATCTGCTGCCCATTAAACAATCCCACTTGAAACGGGGTCCAAACCAAAAACACAATGAAACCAATAACCAAAGCCCATATGTAACTGGATATCTTTTCAACATTTCTCGACTGTACAGCATTTTTACCGTATACTGGTTTCGACACGTTATGATCTCCTTTTCCTGTAGGTACGACAATATTTTAGCATATAGAATTATAACAGAGCTACTTTGCTCGGATTTTTGTGTTGTTTTTTGCGATATAGTTAAATGAATGTTTCACCTAGACATATTATGGGGGCTTTGTTAATGGAATTCAATATAGGGTTGAATGTTAGATATGAGTAATATTAAATCTTTACTTTATAAAAGGCTTTATAAGATTGCTGTTAAATTAAAACCAATTGCAGTTAAGGTGTTTTCCTTTGAAAAGAGACAAAATATTAAACGGAAATTGCTTAAAACTGCTTTTCCGCTTGATAAAAGTGGTGATACAAGTTCCATTAAAGGAAAAGTAACAGGTGTTAATTTGGTGGGGTATTCAAGGGCTGAAATGGGCATTGGAGAATCTTGCAGGATTGCCGCTAAAAGTATAAATGCTGCTGGAATACCCTTCGGTATGATAAATTTTACAGGCACTAATTCGGCTAGGATGAGTGATACGACTTGGATGCACAAAGAAACGGAAGAACCCGAGTTTAATCTCAATGTATTTCATATTAATGCCGAACAAATGATCGAAATATACGCTCATTACGGGAATTCTATTTTTAAGGACCGATACAATATAGGATTTTGGCACTGGGAGCTTCCGGATTTTCCAGATGAGTGGAAGGAAAGCTTTAATTTAGTGGATGAGATATGGGCTCCTTCAACCTTTGTTGTTGATTCTATCGCGATGAAAAGTCCGGTGCCAGTTGTGAAAATCCCTCACAGCATCGAAGTGAGTATTGCTGATAAGCGTGATAGAAGCTATTTTGGTTTACCAGAGCATGCTTTTCTATTTCTCTCAATGTATGATTTAAAGAGCTATCAAGAGAGGAAGAATCCACAAGCATCCATTAAAGCTTTTCAACTTGCATTTGAGTCTGATGATATGTCTGTTGGTCTTGTTATCAAAGTGAACAGTGCGGAGCAAGGCTCCAAAGAACTCGAAGAATTACATCAATTGATTGGAGTCTACAAGAATATTTATTTAGTAGACAAAACCCTATCCAGGAATGATACAAATGCTCTGATCTCAGTAACGGATAGCTATGTATCTCTGCATAGAAGTGAAGGATTTGGACTTGGCCTCGCAGAGGCGATGTTTTTAGGTAAGCCCGTTATCGGTACAAACTGGTCATCTAATACCGATTTTATGAATCATAACAACTCATGTTTGGTTGACTATTCACTCATACGACTTAACCATGATCACGGTCCTTATAAAGCGTATCAGACTTGGGCTGATCCTAGTGTTGAACATGCAAGCCGTTATATGCGTAGACTTTGTGACGATAAGAACTTTTATAAAGAGATCTCGTCTAAAGCTGAAGAACATATAAAACAAAATTACTCACCAGCAATAATAGGTGAAATGATTAAGCAAAGATTGGAATACATTTCTTTGTGGAAATTTGGAGGATGAAATGACAATTACATGCGTGATTATGGCAGGCGGTAAAGGGGAACGTTTTTGGCCTAAGAGCCGGACTAATCTCCCCAAACAATTTTTAAACATATCGGGTAATAAATCAATGATTCAACAATCAATTGCCCGGCTGGAACTGCTGATCGATATCAGTCAAATCTTCATTGTTACCAATGAGTTGTATGCTGAATTGATTAAGGCTCAAATTCCACATTTGCCTCATGAGAATATCATCATTGAACCGGTAGGTAGAAATACAGCTCCTTGCATTGGATTGGCATCTATAATTATTGAAGATCGCTTTCCTGACAGCACTATGATTGTTATCCCTTCCGATCACATCATTGAGAACGAAGAAGGATTCGTTAAAATATTGCAAACTGCGGTTGAGGTAGCACAGGATAACAGTAATCTGGTAACTCTTGGAATACAGCCAACTTATCCGGAGACAGGGTATGGCTATATTGAAAGCAGTGATCAGTCAGAGCAAATTAATGAACTCTTCGTTCATAAGGTGAATAAATTCGTTGAGAAACCTGATTTGGCAACAGCCCAGTCTTATCTGGAATCAGGTAATTTTTACTGGAACAGTGGAATCTTTGTCTGGAAGATTGAAACGATTAGAGGGTACATACAAGAACTGATGCCTGAGATGCATGATATCTTGGAAACTATGAAAACTGTTCTTGGTTCAAAAGATCGTGATGCGATTATCCGCTCTGAATTTTTGAAGATGCCTGATCAGTCAATAGACTACGGTATTATGGAAAAGGTCAATAATATCTATGTAATCCCGTGTGTGTTCGGCTGGGATGATGTTGGCAGTTGGACGGCGCTGGAACGAATCAACGATTTGGATGAGAATGGAAATGTCATAAAGGGCAATATTTTAAATCTCGATACTAAACATTGTATTATTGAAAGTAATGGCAAACTGATTGCTACCTTAGGGATTGAGAATTTGATTATTGTTGATACTGAAGATGTTACTCTTATCTGCACCAAAGACAAAGCACAAGAAGTGAAACTTTTGCTTAAAGAACTGCGGATGCAAAAGCTTGAACAATATTTGTAAGTTGATTAAACTAAATGTTTAATCTTTAATCCATATAACGGCAAAGGGGAATTTTAAACATGGCTAAGAGTGCATTAATTACAGGAATCACAGGACAAGACGGATCATATTTAGCAGAGCTTCTGCTGTCTAAAGGATATAAGGTGTTTGGTTTGCGTCGTAGAACAAGCATGCCTATTATGGATAATATTGAACACCTCAAGAATGATATAGAATTTATCGATGGAGATCTGATGGATCTGGGTTCATTAATTAATGCTGTGCGGATCTCTGATCCAGATGAAGTTTATAATCTGGCTGCTCAATCGTTCGTAGCAACTTCCTGGATTCAACCCGTAGCAACTGGACAAGCAACGGGAATTGGTGTTACCAATATGCTGGAAGCTGTTCGTTTGACCAAGCCAGAAGCGAGATTTTATCAGGCTTCAAGCAGTGAAATGTTCGGTAAAGTAGTAGAGACACCACAAAAAGAAACAACTCCTTTCTATCCACGTAGTCCTTATGGTGTTGCCAAGGTTTATGGTCACTGGATCACTGTTAACTATAGAGAAAGCTATAATATGTATGCTTGCTCTGGTATCTTGTTTAACCATGAGTCCCCACGTCGTGGGATAGAATTCGTTACCCGCAAAGTTACTGACGCTGTTGCTAGAATCAAGCTCGGCTTGCAAACAGAACTTCGGATGGGTAACCTGGATGCGAAGAGAGACTGGGGATTCGCCGGCGATTATGTAAAAGCAATGTGGTTGATGTTGCAGCAGGATAAAGCTGATGACTTCGTTATCTCGACTGGGGAGACTCATACTATCGAAGAACTTGTGGAAATTGCATTTAGTCATGTTGGTTTGAATTGGAGAGATTACGTTGTAGTTGACCAGAAATTTGTTAGACCAGCGGAAGTGGATTTGTTGCTTGGTGACTGCAACAAAGCTAAACAGGAACTTGGTTGGGATCTTGAGGTTGGGTTTGAGCAGTTAGTGAAAATGATGGTGGATAGTGATATGGAGAAAGTATCTAAAAGCTGGCACAACGATTTGAAAAAAGGTGTCTGACATGCGAGCTTTGATTACAGGTATTACTGGATTCGTAGGAAGTAATTTGGAGAAGGCGCTAAAACAGCAGGGATATGAGGTATGGGGGACAACTAGGAATAGTTGTTCCCGTGCAGATCATTCAGGAATAGAAAACAATATTATACAAATTGACTATAATAGTGAAGAGAAAATTATAGAATTAATTAATAAAATTAAACCGGATGAAATTTACCATTTAGCAGGGCAAAGCTCTGTGAAATATTCATGGGATAATAAAATTGAGACGTTTGAAACAAATATTATTATTACATTACGATTGCTGGAAGCATTACGTAAAAGTGATATGGCGGAAATTACAAAATTAATTTTAGTTGGCTCTTCTGAAGAATATGGATCGATTGATAATGGTGATATTGCTATTAGGGAAACGGAAAATCTACGGCCAATAAGCCCATACGGCGTATCAAAAGCCTCAACATCACTGTTATTTCAACAATATGTTAGAGTATATGGATTGAAGCTTATATATACCAGACCATTTAATCATATTGGTCCTGGTCAGGAGCTTGGTTTTGTTACGTCTGATTTTGCACAACAAATTTCTAGAATAGAGAAAAACATATTAGAACCTGTGATTTCTGTTGGCAACTTGGAGGCGCGAAGAGACTTTACTGACGTGCGCGATATAGTTAGAGCTTATATTATGTTGGCCCAAAGAGGCAAGGTAGGAGAAATGTATAATATTTCGTCAGGAGAGCCTTTGTCCATAAAATATATTTTAGACTACTTGTTATCACTAAGTACTCATAAGAACATCAAAATACAACAAGATGATAAAAAAATGAGACCATCAGAGTTTCCAATTTATATTGGTGACTCCACCAAAATAAAGGAAGCTATAGGCTGGGAAAAAGAATATTCAATTGAACAGTCGTTGCAGGATATTCTAGATTACTGGAGGAATTTGGCCTAAGGAGATTGCGAAATGTTAAGGAAAGTAAAAGAAATATTTAACTACAGACAAATGCTTGAAAGTATGGTTTTGACAGATTTGAGAACACGATACAAAGGGTCGTTTTTAGGTTTTTTTTGGACGCTACTTAACCCTTTACTAATGCTCGCAGTTTACTCAATGATTTTTAAATATGTAGTCAGAATCTCTCTTGATAACTATACCTCTTATTTATTCATAGGGATTATTACTTGGAATCTTTTAAGTCAGTCACTTACATCTGGAGCTTCCTCGATAATTAGAAATGCTAGTCTTGTAAAGAAAATTTATTTCCCTAAAGAAATATTGCCTTTGGCCGTAGTTATAGGAGGCATTATTAATTTCTTGCTGAGCTTAATAGTTCTTTTTCCAGTTCTGATAATATCGCGTATTGAATTGGGATGGTCTTTGTTACTTGTACCAGTGATCTTGCTGGTATACTCAATCTTTACTCTTGCTTTAACTACGTTAGTCTCTTGTCTAAATGTCTATTTCCGTGATTTAGAACATATTATTGGCGTTGTTATCATGGCATGGTTTTACTTAACACCAATAGTTTTTACAGCGGATATGATTCCGGAGGCTCTACAGACTGTATTTAGGCTCAATCCGATGACTACTATAATGGGAAGTTTTCATGATGTCTTTTTCTTTAATAAAACTCCGGATTTATTCAGTCTCGGTAGCATAGCTATTATATCAATAATATTATTAATGGTCTGTTACGTTATTTTTGCTAAGTTAAGTAAGAATTTCGCAGAGGAAATCTAAGGAGGGGGCTCTAATGGATGCAATCTCCATTAAAAATGTGACTAAATCTTTTAAAATATTTACGGAAAGATCAGCGACACTTAAAGATAGAATTGTTAATCGAAGAAGGAATAATTTTCAACAATTTTTTGCATTAGAAAATGTTTCGCTTGAAATTGAGAAGGGTCAAACTGTCGGCTTCATGGGAAGAAATGGTTCAGGCAAGAGCACCCTACTCAAACTTTTGACCGGAATTATTTATCCGGATGCTGGCGAAATCAATGTTAAAGGGAAGGTTTCGAGTTTACTTGAACTTGGAGCTGGATTTCATCCTGATTTTACGGGCAGAGAGAATATTTTTATGAATGCTGCAATACTGGGGCTTACAAAAAAAGAAATTAAAATGAAATTAGATGAGATAATTTCATTTTCAGAATTGAAAGAGTATATAGATAACCCTGTTAGGAACTATTCTTCAGGTATGTATATGAGACTTGCATTTTCAGTTGCAATTATGGTTGAACCTGATGTATTGCTAATAGATGAAGTATTGGCAGTTGGCGATGCAGCGTTTCAACAAAAATGCATGGATCAATTACTCAGAATGAAATCTAAGGGAACTACAATCGTTTTTGTCTCGCATGACTTAGGTGCAATGGAGAAGTTGTGTGATCGGGTGGTCTGGATCAACAAAGGGAAAATGATGAGTGATGGCAAGCCTAAAAAGGTTATTGACCAATATTTGTCATTTCTTGCGGAGGAAGAAAATGAACGATTAATTAATGAATCGTCGTCTGCAAGAATAGAAGCAAAAGAAGAAGTTGAAACAATACCTGGATTATCGGAAAGAAAAGGGGAAACCGAATCAATTGATATTCTTGAAGAAAACAGATGGGGAAATCGATTTGTGGAAATAACGGAAGTTTATTTTACTGACTATAATCATCAGAATAAGTTTAGTTTTATGTCAGAAGATAATATGATCATCAAAATCAAGTACAAAGGTATAAAAAAAGTGGAAAATCCTATTTTCGGATTGGCTATTCACACGATTGATCAAATTCATTGCTATGGAACAAATACATTTATTGATTACTTTAAGATAGATAGTATACAACCTAAAGAGGATGGCTTGGTTAAATTTAATATTCCTTCCTTGAATTTATGTGCAGGAACCTATCTTGTAACTGCTGCTGTACATGATGAACATGGAAATCAATTTGATTTTCATGATAAAAAATTTTCATTTAAGGTTACTAGTCTTGTGAATGATGTAGGGGTAGCGAAAATATCTCATACATGGGGAATTAATCGTTAAAGAAGGAGGGTTTTTAATGCCTGAAAAGAACAGTGATCCTGCCAGTATTATGCAACAAATTCGTTTAGGTGTTAGAAAACAAGAAATATTAAAGCCAATTAATAATAGGGTTGAAGATGATATTACAATTAATAATTCACTACACATGGACAGTGGGTTTAATGAAGAATTTCAAAACATGAACATTAAAATCAATAGATTGGTTCATCGTATTACACCTAATATACCGGTTGCTTTTTTAGAACCCCGTTTAGTCTCGCGATACAAAATATTAAATAAATTTGTTACACCGATTAGAAAATTTGGTAACAGGTTTTTTTCGAAATGGTATATGGATACATTATCTAATCAGCAAAAATATTTAAATAATGATTTATGGTTTGGATTAAATAGTTCAATTGAGGTTTTAGTGGATCAAAGTAGATTAATTGCACAATTAGCGAATAAGGTTTCCACTTTAGAAAATGAAACTGTGCACTTAAAAAGTGAAGTTGAGCAATTGAAAATTGAAGGGGAAAATAATAACGTTGTTCAGGAGCAGTATAACAAATTTATTGATGAATTTAATTCTAAATATAAACTAGAAGATTTTCAGTATTCGGATTTCGCTAAACAGTTTAGTGCTTCTGGGGATGAAGTTAAAGGGATTTTGAAACAATATTTACGTTTTTTTAAGCCGACTGACACAATAATTGATATTGGTTGTGGAAAAGGGTTCTTTTTAGAGCTTTTAACTGAAAACAATTTGAAAGGTATTGGAATTGACACAGATCCTCAACTAATTGAGGAATGTAAGAGTAAGAATTTGGAGGCTTATGTTTGTGAGGGGAGCCAATATCTTTCAAAACAAAATGACATGAGCATCGACGCTGTGTTTTTTGCTCATGTAATTGAACATCTAACTGTACCACAAAAGATTTCTTTTTTTAGACTGTGTCATCAAAAACTAAAAAAAGGTGGGGTTTTGGTTATTGAAACACCCAATACCACCTCAGGGTACGTATTGAACAATTTGTATTATTTAGATCCAACTCACGAAAGACCGTTATTACCCGAGGCATTGAAACATTTGGCAAAAATGACTGGCTTTAATGTGATCAACTCTTACTTAAGTGGAGAGATAGGTTCAATAGTGGATGGTGTTCAATATTACAATTACTCATTGATTTTGGAAAAATAAGATAACAAGGGGATAAGTAATGAAGATAGCAATTGTAACTCCTTGGTTTACTGACAGCATATCCGGGGGCGCAGAACGGTTTGCGGGTGGAATTGCTAACAGCTTAATAGAAGCTGGATGCGATGTTGAGTTACTAACTACCTGTGGAAAGGACTCTTTTTGGGATTGGGGGGAGGATTTTTACGAAGAAGGAGTTTATGAAATAAATGGATTATCAGTGCGTAGATTTGAATTGCGAAAAAGAAATAAGAAGAAATATGAAGAAATATTAGTAAAGATAATTAATAAAGAACAGATTTTATATACAGAAGAAATGCAATTGTTGCACGAAACAGTGAATAGTGATTCTATGTATGACTTTATAGCTGAAAATAGAGAAGAATATATATTTTTATTCATCCCGTATTTGTTTGGAACGTCATACTGGGGGAGTAAAATTGCACCTGAAAGGAGTTTCTTAATTCCTTGTCTGCATGATGAGGATATGGCGTACTTAGAGTCTATAGGTCATATGTTTAATAGAGTAAAAGGAGTTTTATTTAATACTGTTGAAGAACAGGAACTGACGAAAAAACTCTATGATTTTGACACTTCTAATTCTGTAGTTTCGGGTGGAGGAGTAGAGGTTAAACATATTCCTAAAAGTGCAGCTTTTCGTGAAAAATATAGCGTTGATTATGATTACTTTATATACGTAGGTAGATTAGTAGGCGGGAAAAACGTGCCTCAAATGATTGAACAATTTAATAAATACTATGAAGAGAATAAAAATGTAAAGCTTTTAATAGTGGGTAAGGGTGAAGAACAAATAGTTGAGACTATTAGAAAATCATCAGGAATTATTCACATGGGGGAACTTAACGATGAAGATAAGTTCAATGCAATTGCTGGCAGCATAGCATTGATGCAACCTTCATTAATGGAGAGTTTTTCAATAGTAATCATGGAAAGCTGGCTATGCGGTACCCCAGTTATTGTGAATGGATACTGTGAAGTAACCAAAGGACATTGTGATCGGAGTGAAGGTGGACTTTACTATAAAGATTATGACTCTTTTAAAACAGTTTTAAACGAACTTCTTGCGTCAAAAGAAGAGGCGGAACTAATGGGTCAGAGAGGGAAAAACTATGTTGAGAAGGAATATACATGGGAAATGACAGCTGAACGGATTATAGATTTTCTAAGTGTGAGAGGATTTAGTAAGGAGGTACTGCTAAAATGAGAGTATTAATAGATATTCAAACTCTTTTTACGGATGAAAAAAAAAGAGGCATTGGTATATACACTTATAATTGGATTAAAAGTTTAATTAAACTAAGTAATACCGATAGGTTTTACTTAATGAGGAAAGTTTCTGATAAATGGTATTTTACGTTTATATCTAATTCCCTTAATTTTGATGAAAGGATTAATGAAATGAGGTTTTGGCATCCTCAGGAATTAGAAGATTTTATAGAACAAAAAGAAATAGATATTATACATTTTACAAGTCCGTATATGTTTGATATAGAAGTTCCTAGGGTGACGAATCCAAGAGTGAAAAAATCCTATTTAGTTTATGATTTGATACCATTGGTTATGAAACAGGAGTATTACTTAAAGTGGCCCAAAAATATACAATCACTTTACGATGAAAGATCTGAGAGAATAAAAGAATCAGATATCATCTTAACAATATCAGAAGCATCTAAACAAGACCTTGTTAAGTTTTTGAATATAGATTCAGATAAAATTAAAGTAATCTTTGCCTCTACTAATGAAGAATTATTCAATCCCAAATCATATGTTAAACAATTAAATTTATTAAAAGAGTTGAATATAAATTCTTCTTTTGTATACTCTTTAACTGGATATGATCCGAGAAAAAATAATAAGGGTTTAATCAGTGCATTTTCACAAGTAGCTAAGGTTAATGAAAATATTATATTAGTGATTGGTGGTATTAAGCGTTCTGAAGAACAAAAGGAGCTTGTGGAATATGCTGAAAGTAGAGGATTAAGTAAAGAAAGGTTGGTTTTATTAGGGTATGTTTCGGAAGAAGCCTTAGTTGAACTATACCAAGGTTGTGAAGTTTTCGTATTTCCATCTCTCTATGAAGGATTTGGTTTGCCTGTCTTAGAAGCAATGAGATGTGGAACTGCAGTAATTACAAGCAACCGATCTTCACTGCCAGAGATTGCAGGAGATGCTACATTACTGGTAGATCCTCTTAATGAACAAGATTTGGAACGTGAACTCAAAAAAATAATTTTTGATAGTACTTTGCGAAATGAATTGACCGAAAAAGGATTACGACAAGCTACAAATTTTTCATGGAGTAACGTGGTTACAAAGAGCATGGAGCACTTTCGTGACGTGTTTTTTTGGAATAATAATGTCCTACATCATATAAATAATGATAAACCTCGATTAGCGTATTTTAGCCCACTTAATCCTCAAGTTTCCGGAATCTCAGACTACAGTGAAGAGCTTTTATTATACTTGAAAGATTATTATGATGTTACTATTTTTGTGAAAGGTTACAAACCCTCTAACACTATTATTAACGGATTGTTTGAAGTGATCGATATTGATCGTGATAAAGTTGATTTGGAGAGTTTTGAAAAAAGAATTTATCACATAGGGAATAATGAGTATCATGAGTGGATTATAAAAACATTAGAGAAGTATCCTGGATTTATAGTTTTACATGATTTTAATTTATTTGGATATTATGTTTATTCCACTTATCTTAAGGGAGATAAGGATAAGTTTATTCAAGAAATGATTTATAATAGCGGGGAACAAGCGCAAGGTGCAATTAAGTCAATGATAGAATCAAATATCATACCAGAAAGTCAACAATTTCCGCTAAGTAATAAAGTCGTTGATTTGAGTAGTGGTGTTATTGTTCATAGCAATTGGGTTAAGAAATCTCTGCTTATTAACAATGATTTCAAGGGTCCGATAGAAGTGATTCCACTTGGAACTATTTTTGAGAACTCTGAGGAGAAAGTGTCCACAAGAGAAAAGCGTAAGTACAACAGTGAGTTTAAAATAGGCGTGTTTGGAAATGTAATTCCTAACAAAAGAATTGATGTTATTATAAAAACTTTATACAGACTTGTTGAAACAAATCCTGAAGTTCAATTAAATATTATAGGATATGTAGAGGATAACTATAAAAAAGAATTGAATAGTTTGATAGAGAGACTAAATCTCAAAAAGAAAATTTCGTTTATTAATGCTCCTAATATTGAAGACTTCAAAAGATATATTAAAGAAAGTGATTTGTGCGTAAATTTAAGATGGCCGACTATGGGAGAAACTTCTGCTACCCTTGTTCGAGCGTTAAGTTATGGGGTACCATGTATAGTTTCTTGTACCGGATCCTACACGGAGTTTCCAGATAATTGTGTGTGGAAAGTTGATGTGGATCAATACGAAGAAGAATTACTATTAGCGTATTTGTTGGAAGTTTGCAATAACCCAACTGTTTTAGCAGAGATGAGTAATAATGCTATAGAATATATAAAAAATCATTGTGATTTTAATATCATTTCTGCTAAATATCAATCTCTGATTAAATAATCTAATTAACTCAACTTTCGCAGCTCAAATCTCCAAACAAAGCTTTGATATAGCTGGGTAAACCGGAGATCCATTCCTGTAGTTGACAAAAAACAGCTGTTTTGTTCTTCTTGGTTTTCGCCTGGGACATTTCGAGAAACTGATTTTTTCTTACGCACTCAAGGGTTTAAGCCATTTTTCTAGGTGCGAAAGTTGAGTAATTATTTGTTTTTTGGTTTATTTAATTATTTTGTCTGCAAAAGATGTTTTTTTGTGGAAAATTATTATAGTAAAAATCTTAAGGATACATTTATTGTATCCTTTTTTGGGGGTTATCATAGTAGTTACCCTATACCTCAACTGTAGGATCTCTGTTGTTGTGAAACTAAATTATTGTAGCCTAATTATTTTATGAATAATGGGTAGAAGGGGAAAAATCATGTTATCTAAATTCCGTACTTCTGTTCCTCGTTTTTTTCTTGTATTAACTCTTTTCATTTTTGCTTTTTATTTTTTTAATAAGTTATCTTGGCGAGCAATGCCTAACTCTGACTATGCGAGTATAATATTAGAAGCCCAATCTTTTCTTAAGGGAAATTTTATTTTGAAAAATTGGTCTTTGACTAACATTAGCTTTTATACCACTGACTTACCCTTCTATGTTATAGCTATGTTCTTTGAAGGCTTTACTCCAAAACTCATGCACCATGTGCCAGCTTTAATATATACTCTTATATTAGTACCAACGTTTTTTCTAACTAACTTTTCTAAACTCAGACATGTCTCCAATTGGTCAGGAATCATCTTTGTATTTGTGATTATTTGTTTTCCGTCCATTTTTTATATTAATAATGCTCTTGTGGGTCCTATTCATATTGGTACATTGCTATATCTCCTAATAGCCTTTGTTTGTTTAGAAAAGTATCTGGAAAATGATGAAAAAAATGCATTCTCTCTTTACGTTTTTTTTGCGTTCTTATTACTCGCTTTTATTGGCGATTCATTAGCCTATTATATTGGGGCTATACCTATAATAGTTGTATCCTCTTATTTTATCTTTTTAAAAAAAATGTATATAAAAAAACATATTACTCTAATTATGAATGTAATAATGGCTGTTGTAGTTTCTAAGGGTTTCTCTTTTCTTATCAGTTATTTAAACGGGTTTGAAATATTTGATACGAATATGCGTTTTACAACATATGATAAAGTTGATAATAATCTCTCTTTGGCGGTAGAGGGATTAATCAAATTATTAGGAGCGGATATTTTTAATCATCCTCTATCTTTAACTTCACTATTAACATTGGCTCATCTTTTTGTTGCTTTATTTGTTTTAATGTTACCTTTGAGTTGTCTGAAAAATTGTAAGAATTATCTTGAATCACATGACTATATCTCGTTGCTTCTCTCTGCTTCAATGTATATTTTGATTATTGCATTTATTCTAAGTAACATGGCTATTGATATAAATAGTACGCGATATTTAGTAGCTTTTGTTTTATTTGGTGCTATTGTGATCGGAAGGTCTACTTATTCTCAACTTCGGATTTTTAAGATTAGTTTACCTATTTTAATTTTGATCTATGCAGTTTCTACAACTCAAATCCTACGATCTGAGATTCCTATATCATCTCAGGCTAAGCTCAGTGAATTTTTGATTGCAAATAACTTGAATTATGGCTACTCTTCATTTTGGGCTAGTAACATCGTCACAGTAGAAAGTAATGACAGAGTTAAAGTTCGTGCTATTTCTGAAGTGGAGGGAGAACTGCGTCCATTCAATTGGTTTTCAGAACAAAATTGGTATAAGGAAAATACAACCTTTTTAATCTTAAATGCTGTTGGCTCTAATTTGACTTATAATACTGCAGTTAATCAATTCGGTATACCAAATCAGAATTTATCTTTTGAGGAATATGATATACTTGTATGGAATTACAATATCAGTACAAAACTTATGCCAAAGCCGTAACTATTAAATCATTAAATTATATTAATGGAGGATTTTAAATGGATCTTAGTATTGTAATACCAACGTTTAATGAAAAGGATAACGTAGTTACAATTTCTCATCGAATTATGAAAGCGATGGAAAACACAGGCTCAGAGTACGAAATATTATTTGTGGATGATAGTAAAGATGAAACCCCGCAAGTGCTCGATAATCTATCTAAATTACATCCTCAAATACATTATATACATCGTAAGAATGGAAGAGGCTTAGGTACAGCTGTTGTGGAAGGATTTAATAAATCTACAGGGAATCACATTATAGTTATGGATGCGGATTTACAACATCCGCCAGAACTTTTGCCACTAATCTTTCAAAGATTACAGGAAGGTACTGATCTAATAATTCCAAGTCGTTTTGTTGATGGCGGTTCCGACGGAGGATTAAATGCATTTCGCAAGCTGGTCTCGTGGACAGCAAGGATGATAGGAAGAGTCTCTATAAAGCGTATGCGAAATATCACGGACTGTACAGGAGGCTTCTTCGGACTGAAAAGAGATGTATTAATAGATGCTAATCTTGATCCGATTGGCTGGAAAATTCTTATGGAAGTTTTGGTGAAGGGGAATCACAAAACGGTTCACGAGATTCCTTATTCTTTTGTTTCCAGAGATGCTGGTGAATCTAAAATGAGTGGTAAAGAGCAATTCAACTATCTGCGTCATATTATGAAGCTGATTTGGAGCAGTGAGGAAGATCGGAAATTTTATTTGTTTTGCCTAATTGGTTTTTCTGGAGTATTTGTAAACTTATTTGCTCTCTACATTATGATTGATGTCCTCAATCTAGGACATCTTCGGTCATCTGTAATCGCTTCGCTTATCGCTATGGTTAGTAATTTCGTTCTAAATGATACTTTGACATGGAGAAATATAAACAAAGGTTTATACCGACTCGTTCCAAAAATAACAAAATTTGTGTTGGTTAGCTCTATTGGAATTATAATTACTGCTATATTTGCGCAATTTGCTTCTTGGATAAATATTAATATTATGTTTGGGCAAATGGTTGGTATCGTAGTGGCTACCTTCTGGAATTTTAAAATTAATAATATTTGGACATGGTCAGATAAAGAAGAAGTTTTAACAAAAAAGTATAAAGAAATAGTGGTTAGTCAAGAAAGTGTACAGCTATCTAATAATGCTAGTTAGCATAAAAGGAGCATTGAATGTTTGTGAATTATTTTAAAAGTCGGCGATTTTATATTTCTTTAGCGATTTATTTACTAATATGCTACTTTTATTTTGGTAAAGTTATCCTACATCCTTTTACAATGCATATTGGAAGAGAAGGTGACCCCGAACAGTTTTCTTGGTATTTGGGCTGGTTCTGGGAAGCCCTTTTAAACGGACGGAATCCATTTACAACAACCATGTTGAATTATCCAGAAGGAGTAAACATGATGGCCAATACTTCGGTGTTGGCAGAGGGCTTTTTATTTGGGCCACTCATCCTAATTACTAATACTATATTTGCATATAATTTCATCACCGCACTAAACCTAATCATATCTGCTTTTTTAGGAGAGTGTATTTTAAGAAGGCTGGGTGTAAGACCTTGGCTCTCCACTGCAGGAGGAGTACTCTTTTCTATTATTCCTTATGCAACGGGGCATTTACTAGGACATATAAATTTAACAACTGCAGTAATAGTCTATGCTATTATCTATGTAATCATTAGAGGCGTACAAACCTATGAAATTCGCCCGATTAAGCATGGTTTATTGTTTGCGAGTCTTCTTGCTTTCCAGTTCTATACTTCGAGCGAAATTTTCGCCACATCTTTCTTTGTAGGTGCGATTGTATTTGTTATATTCATGTTTGTAGATAGAACTGGCATGGTATCTTTTCTGCGAAAGATACCTTGGTTGTTTTAAGCAGTTGTAAGCTTTAGTTTGTTTGTCCTTTTGTCTCCAGGACTATATTATCTTTTTTTTGGACCATACTATAACATTCAAGAACAAGGTTATCAGGCAAGGAATGTGTATGTTAGTGACTTACTAAATTTCATAATTCCTACATCTATTGAACAACTTAATGGTGATGTTTTTCATGGAGTGGCTCAAAAATTTACTGGGAATGATTACGAGAATAATGCATATTTGGGTATACCAGTTATAATTTTATGGTTGTTTGCTGTTCAATACACTTGGAATTCAAAATTAACACGTATGTTTTCTGTTGTTTTTGCGATTATTTGTATATTATCAATGGGTTCTAATCTACATGTGTTAGGTTTTTCATCTATTGAACTTCCTTGGAGATTTATTGAATATTTACCTTTGATTAAACACGCTTTGCCATCTCGTCTTATGCTTTATGCTGATATTATATTAGTATTAACTATTATGTTAGCTTATGAGAAATTACTTCGCCTAAAAGAGTCGAAGAAATATTGTTATATTGTAATTCTATGTCTGGTTCTTAATTTTATATTTTGGCTTCCTGTTCAGCCTTTTCCATATACCACGAAACCGGAAATTTTTAAGGATGTGCAGTCTGGTGCTCCAATTTTAAGCCAGATAGACAATGAACCAACTGTGATACTAACAGATACATTTAGTGGGGCCATGCAATTATTGGTGGACACGGGATATAGTTTTCCTGTTTCAAATGTATATGGTTTCGCATCTGCTGATGCTTCCTTAATAAATTATCGTACCTTATTGAATTACAAGAGTGAAAATATAAGTGAAGATTTTATCGCGAGTGCGATTGGCAGATTAAATGTAGGTAAAGTTCTCTATTTACCTGTACATCACCAGATGTCACCAGATGTTATTGAATCATTTAATAAGCTATTAGGAATACCATTAATTGGTGATAATGGTGCTATGCTATGGAGTGTGCCGTTAAATTTATCCTATACCGCTTTTAGCGGGGATATATATGTTCTAGATAAGCAATTTGAGCCTAATTTGAAGTTTGAAGATTGGGCAGGAGAAGCATGGAATGTTAAAGCAAGTAAGCAATCCGTGAATGTGACTTTAAAGGCTCCAGCCTATGAATTAATGCAAAGTGGAATTTCTATTGAAACTACTTACGATGATCATTCTTCAGTTATTAAACTAGGACCGGGAGAGTCAAAAACAATTACCATCTCAAATGAATCCGTAAAATTTCGCGCCTTGAAAACATTTATACCTGACGAGATCATTGGTAATAACGATACTCGTAAGCTAAGTTGTTTGATTCAATTAGATATTATAAAATAAATATTACTTGAGTTTATAAGTATATCAATGTTTTACAATAATAAAGGGGAGGAGCAAGTACATGAAAGGCATAATCCTAGCCGGAGGAACAGGCTCTCGCCTTTATCCTCTGACCAAAGTAACCAATAAGCATTTGCTCCCTGTAGGAAAATACCCAATGATCTTTCACTCTATATATAAGCTCAAACAGGCCGGTGTTCATGACATCCTTATTGTCACTGGTAAGGAGCACATGGGTGACGTAGTCAACTTATTAGGAAGCGGAAGCACAATGCACGTCACATTTACCTATAAGGTCCAAGATGAGGCTGGCGGCATAGCACAAGCTCTTGGGTTGGCTGATCAGTTCGTCGGTCAGGATCAATGTGTTGTCATTCTTGGGGACAATGTATTTGAAGGGGATATGACTCCGTATATCCAGAACTTTCGGACGCAAGGGAATGGAGCCAAAATATTAATCCAAAAGGTTTCTGATCCCCAACGCTTCGGTGTGCCAGAACTGCAAGATGACAAGATTATTTCTATTGAGGAAAAACCTCAAATTCCAAAGAGCAGTTATGCAGTAACCGGCATATATATGTTTGACAGTAAGGTTTTTCAAATTATCAAGACGCTCACCCCTTCTAAACGTGGAGAGCTTGAAATAACGGATGTAAACAATGCATATATTCTAAGGAATGAACTCACCTACGATGTTCTAAATGGTTGGTGGACTGATGCGGGTACACACGCATCGCTGGCCAGAGCGAATGAATTGGCGCAGAATATTGTTTTTGAGGAAGAGTTCGGTAAGCTGAAACTATAGATATGAGGAGGAGCTCCAGTATGAATGTCACTCCTTTAAAACTTCAAGGCGCAAGCCTACTTGAACCGGTGGTCCATGGCGACAACCGGGGTTTTTTTATGGAGAGTTATAACGAAGAAATCATGCATAAGGCTGGGGTGAACTTTAACTTCATCCAAGACAATCAATCTCTCTCGGCAGAGGTTGGCGTACTTCGGGGACTTCACTACCAGTTGAATCCTAAAGCACAGACCAAGCTCATTCGTGTACTTAACGGGGCTATCTATGATGTGATTCTTGATGTACGCCGCAATTCCCCCACATTTGGACAATGGGTCGGTGTTATTCTCAGCGAACATAACAAGCGTCAGCTACTCGTGCCTAAGGGCTTCGCCCACGGATTCTGCACGCTCGTACCCAACACCCAAGTGCTGTACAAAGTGGACGAATATTATTCCCCTGAGCATGACCGTGGCATACTATGGAATGATCCGGCGCTGGGGATTGACTGGCCGGCAACGAATCCGGTGTTGTCTGACAAAGATCAGCGGCACCCGCTTCTAAAGGATGCAGAACTGAACTTTGAAGTGTAAGTTATATTTGATTTATAGGTATTATTGATAACCCCTTACCTCGCGGAGTTGGAGCGCTTCAATCATCATTACTAGTAAAAGGTGGGCTACAAATGAAACTCCTCATTACCGGCGGAGCCGGCTTCATCGGCAGCAACTTCGTAATTTATATGCTGCAGCAACATCCTGATTACCAGATCGTCAACGTAGATGCGTTGACTTACGCAGGGAATCTTGAGAACTTAAAATCAATCGAGAATCATCCGAACTATACATTTGTCAAAGCGGACATTACCGATGTAGCGGCGATGGATGCGCTGATCGGCGACGGTGTGGATGTCGTGGTTAACTTTGCCGCAGAGTCGCACGTGGACCGGAGTATTCTGGAGCCGGAAGTATTTGTGAAGACGAATGTGCTGGGTACTCAAGTACTGCTGGATGCAGCTAAGAAATACAGTATAACTAAATTCGTGCAAGTATCCACGGATGAAGTCTATGGATCGCTTGGCGCTACTGGCCTGTTCACTGAAGAAACACCGCTTACGCCGAACAGCCCTTATTCCGCGAGCAAAGCGGGCGGTGATTTGCTGGTGCGTGCGTATCACGAGACATTCGGATTGCCGGTTAACATTACGCGCTGCTCCAATAACTACGGTCCTTATCAGTTCCCGGAGAAGCTGATTCCGCTGATGATCTCCCGTGCGCTGGCTGATCAGGCACTGCCGGTATATGGTGATGGATTGAATATCCGTGACTGGCTGTATGTTGAGGACCACTGCAGTGCAATTGATCTGGTTATTCATGAAGGTGTTAACGGTGAAGTGTACAACATCGGCGGCAATAATGAGCGGACGAATGTACACATCGTGAATACCGTACTTCAGGAGCTGGGCAAACCGGACTCGCTGATTTCGTATGTTCAGGACCGTCCTGGACATGACCGCCGTTACGGCATAGATCCGACTAAAATTACGAACGAGCTGGGGTGGAAGCCTAAGCACACGTTCGAAACTGGCATTAAAGAAACCATTCAGTGGTACCTGAATAACAAGGAATGGTGGACCCGCATTCAGTCGGGAGAATACCAGAAGTATGCCGCACTCCAGTACGGCAGCCGTCTGGGGGATTCACTCTAATGGCGAAAATGAAAGTGTTCGTTACAGGTTCGGGAGGACAGCTGGGGCAAGATCTTATGCTCTTGCTTCAAGGTCAGGATTATGAGGTTCTGGGCTGTGACCGTCAGGAGATGGATATTACTGATCTGGACCAGTGCCTGGAGGTTATCGGCGCGTTTGCTCCTGATGCTGTCATTCATTGTGCGGCCCATACAGCGGTTGATGTGGCAGAGACCGATGTTGACGCAGCGTATCTGATTAATGCTATCGGAAGCCGAAATGTCGCTCTTGCCGCAGAGAAGGCTGGAGCTAAGCTGGTCTATATCAGCACGGATTATGTGTTCGATGGTATGGGTGTAGAGCCTTATCATGAATATGATAATACAGATCCTAAGAGTATCTACGGTAAGTCTAAACGGGCTGGAGAGATCCTGGTCCAGTCTTTATCGTCTAAATTCTTTATCGTACGTACCTCTTGGGTCTATGGAAAATACGGCAATAACTTTGTGAAAACCATGCTGAAGCTGGGGCAGGAAAAGCCGCTACTGCAGGTTGTAGATGACCAGAAGGGCTCACCTACCTATACGGTGGACTTGGCAAGATTCTTGCTTGAGCTTATCCAGACTGAAAAGTATGGCGTATATCATGCTTCGAATAGTGATTCTTGTACATGGTATGAATTCACCCAGGCCATCTTTGCGGAAGCAGAGGATATCTTGGGAGTGAAGTTTACTGCGAAGCTTGAGCCGTGTGCTACCGAACAGTTTCCACGTCCAGCGCCGCGCCCGCGCAACTCGGTGATGGAGCATCTGGCCATCCGTACCAACGGGTTCCAGGACATCCGCCCATGGCGGGAAGGTCTAAGAGACTTTTTGCTGGAGCTGAAGTAACCACTGGCGCGGGATTTGCAGAAATAACTAACTAACTAACTATATAAGACGCACTAAAAAAATAAACAAAAAGCGAAAAAAGCGGAGGGGAAATTTGGAACTGTAGGAGCGGTAGCGACCGCCTTTGTCACCGGATTTCTACCGCGAATAGCGGTTCAAATCAAGAAATCTGGGGACAACAGCGGCCGGAAGTCCAAATGTTCACCGCAGTGACGACTAAGCTTCAAGTTCAAATCAAAAGTGCGTCTTATATAGCAACAAATGAAACTCCTGATCGCTTATGCGGTAAGGAGTTTTTAGCTGTCTTAGACAATATAGCAATAGGGGTGAACCACAAACTGTAGGAGCGGTAGCGACCGCCTTTGTCACCGGATTTCTACCGCGAATAGCGGTTCAAATCAAGAAATCTGGGGACAACAGCGGCCGGAAGTCCAAATGTTCACCGCAGTGACGACTAAGCTTCAAGTTCAAATCAAAAGTGCGTCTTATATAGCAACAAATGAAACTCCTGATCGCTTATGCGGTAAGGAGTTTTTAGCTGTCTTAGACAATATAGCAATAGGGGTGAACCACAATAACTATGTAACTAACATTACCATCTATTATGCTTAACATAGCCTGTCAACCTTATTTTCGCTATAATAGATATAGATTTCCCAATAAATAACCAGGAATTCGAGGTCACCTATGAACCCTAAAACAGTCAGTGTACATATCGTTACCTATAACAGCGCAGATGACATTATTGAATGCTTGTCGGCTGTATTATCTCAGGATTATCCGGTCAAAAAAATTGTCATAGTGGACAACGCTTCAACGGATGGTTCCGCGGATAAAGTCAGAGCGTTTTATAACCAGCTACATTCATACTCAACTAAAGTAGTCTCAGCGGACTCTCAGGCACCCAGCTCTGCAGGTAGCAGTACCCGGACACCTTCACTTGTCTTACTTGAGAATGAACATAACACCGGCTTTGCCCCCGCACACAATCAGGCTATTGCCGGTACAAATACAGATTATGTACTGGTGCTGAATCCCGATCTTACATTGGCTCCGGATTATATATCCAGACTAGTCGCCTGCTTTGAAGCTAATCCCCGGATCGGCAGTGCCACAGGCAAGCTACTGCTTAGGGCGGACCACTCACTTGTGGACAGTGCAGGGCTGCGGATGAATAAAGCCCGGAGGGCGTTTGACCGCGGAGCGGGTGAGTCTGCTGACTTGTGGAATGAGTCTGGGGTTGTATTCGGTGTATCCGGTGCGGCGGCGATGTACTCCCGGCGGATGATTGAGGATATCAGCGTCGAAGGCGAGTTTTTTGATGCGGACTTTTTTGCCTATAAGGAAGATGTGGATGTAGCCTGGCGCGCCGGGTTGTTTGGGTGGCAGGCCTACTATGATGCGGAAGCTATAGGCTACCACGAACGGGGCTGGAAAACATCCGGACGGAGCGGCAAGGCGATGTTCATCAAGCGGATTTCTTATATCAACCGCTATAAAATGATCTATAAGAACGAGTCCTCCCGCAGGATGCTGCTTACCCTTATCTATTCTCTGCCTTACGAAATCGCCGCACATGGCTACTCGTTATTGAAGGAACCTAAGTTAATGGGAGCCTGGTCATCCTTCTTCGAACAGAGGACTGCTCTGAAGCGCAAGCGCCGTTATATTCAGGAGAAAACTAAGCGTCAGGGATTATGAAGCGAAACGAGAGAGAACTCAACCGATTGTGAAAAAGATTCTTCTATTCCCCGGATTTCCGTCAGCTATTTAGATTGAACTTAAAAATAAATGGACAGGGAAAAGTGGCGGAGGAGAATTTTGGAACTGTAGGAGCGATAGCGTCCGCCTTTGTCTGCGGATTTCCACCGCGAACAGCGGTGAAAATCAAGAAATCTGCAGACAACAGCGGCCGGAGGGCCAAACATTCTTTGGAGTCACGGCAATCCGATAATAGAAAAAATACAAGTTCAATCTTATAGCACTGTTCCTCCCACATTATCCTCACACTTGTAAAAACCTCCCTGAACAGGCTGCGCCTATCAAGGAGGTTTTTGTGTTATAATAATTGTCGATAGATTACTATATTTGTCAGGAGAGTATAGCAGTGAATGTAGATGTTAGTATAATCATTCTAAATTACAACACATGCCGCCTGACGATGGACTGTCTGAGGTCGGTATATGATTCCGAGACCCGCTACTCCTATGAAATTATTTTAATAGATAATAACTCCCATGATCACTCGGTAGAGACGATAAGCAAGGAATTCCCGGATGTGCTGCTAATTGCGAATTCAGAGAATGTAGGGTTTGCCAAGGGTAATAATCAGGGGATGGAAGCGGCCTCCGGGCGCTATGTGCTCCTGCTCAACTCCGATACGGTGGTGCGTAAGGATACGCTGGAGACGATGGTTGCTTTTATGGACAGCCGTCCGGATCTTGGCGCGTCTGGCTGCAAGGTGATACTGCCGGATGGTTCGCTGGATAAGGCCTGCAAAAGAGGATTCCCGACACCATCCGCTTCCTTCTAT
Organism: Paenibacillus sp. IHB B 3415; assembly: GCF_000802655.2. Taxonomy (NCBI): domain Bacteria; kingdom Bacillati; phylum Bacillota; class Bacilli; order Caryophanales; family Paenibacillaceae; genus Paenibacillus; species Paenibacillus sp. IHB B 3415. Next base: position 38,722 of record NZ_JUEI01000074.1, read on the forward strand.
TATGCTTTTGGCTTCAGTAAGCTGTTCCCGGACCGACCAAGGTTCAACGGCTATCAGCTGGGCTATCTGGACCCCGATGACTCCTACCCGGTAGATTGTCTGGTTGGAGCGTTCATGCTGCTGCGGCGGGAGACCATCGAGCAGGTGGGCGGCCTGGATGAGACGTTCTTTATGTATGGAGAGGATCTGGACTGGTGTTACCGGATCAAAGCGGCCGGCTGGGGGATTTATTACTATCCGCAGACATCGATCGTGCATCTCAAAGGTGGCAGTGCGCGCCGCAGACCGTTTAAGATCGTGTACGAATTTCACCGGGCTATGATTTTATTCCATAAGAAGCATTATAGCAGGCGGTACAACAGTATGATAAACGGAGCGGTATATGCGGGAGTCGGCGTCAAGTTCACGCTTTCGCTGCTGCGCAATGCGCTGATTGCTCCACGCAAGGTTCCAACACCAGCACAGAGTCTGACTGTCCCCGGGGAAGCCGGTTTACGCAATGAATCGAATGCTGAGGTGAGATTATGATCCGCCGTAATCAAAAGTTTCTAACACAGTTATACATGGTTGCCGATTTCCTGGTCATTCAAGTGGCCTTCCTGGCTGCCTGGTGGCTGAAGTTCAAAAGCGGTTTGCTGGAATCCTACAGGACTCTTCCTGTAGAGTCTTATGCTTACTGGAGTATTATCTACGGAGCCATCGCTATTCTGATCGGAATTGTGCTTCAATTGTATTTGCCGAAGCGCAAGAAACGGTTCATTGACGAATTCATCAAAATCTTTCAGGTTCACGCCATGGGTATCTTCATTCTGCTCGGCCTGATGTTCTTCCTGAAGGAGATTGACGTCTCCCGTCAATATCTCGCTATATATATGGGCTTCAATATTCTTTCCATTATGCTGTACCGTTATGTGCTGAAGAAGATGCTGAAATCGCTGCGTGAAAAAGGCTTTAACCGCCAGTTTGTGCTGATTCTCGGTGCAGGTACGCTGGGTAAGAGATTCTACAACAATCTGGAGCAGTATCCTGAGTTGGGGTACGAGGCAATCGGCTTCCTGGATGATTTTCATGAATGGGATGGTCTTGAGGAACAACGGTATAAGCCGATTCTCGGCACCGTGGATCAGCTGGAAGGCATGCTGGAGATGCTGCCGGTCGATGAGGTGATTCTGGCGCTTCCGCTGGATGCCCATTCGAAATATCCGACCATTATCGCTACCTGCGAGAAGGCGGGTGTACGGACGCTGATTATCCCTGACTTCTTCGACTACCTGCCGGCCCGTCCTTACTTCGATAACTTCGCGGGGATGCCGATGATTAACGTACGCGACATTCCGCTGGATATGGCCGGGAACAAAATGGCGAAGCGGGCGTTTGATCTGGTGTTTTCCCTATTCGCCATTATTATGCTGTCTCCTGTAATGCTGATTGTAGCGCTGGGTGTGCGCCTAACCTCGCCTGGACCTATTATTTTCAAGCAGGAGCGCGTAGGACTTAACCGCCGTAACTTCATGATGTACAAGTTCCGTTCGATGAAGATGCAGACAGACGGTGAAGTGGATACGGGTTGGAGTACGCGTGAAGATCCGCGCCGCACACGTTTTGGGACCTTTATCCGGCGAACCAGCCTGGATGAGCTGCCGCAATTTTTCAATGTGCTGTTTGGCCAGATGAGTGTGGTCGGTCCGCGTCCGGAGCGCCCGTACTTTGTAGAGCAGTTCCGCGGTGAGATTCCGAAGTATATGGTGAAGCACCATGTGCGTCCGGGGATTACCGGCTGGGCTCAGAGCAACGGCCTGCGCGGGGACACGTCGATTGAGGACCGGATCAAACATGACATTTTCTATATTGAAAACTGGTCACTATTGTTCGACATCCGGATCATCGCCAAAACCATCCGCAACGGCTTCAAGAACGCTTATTAATGGACCGGTCTCATACTATATTATTTCATAGAAACGGTTGCTGCCCCCCTGAGGACGACACAGCCGTTTCTTCTTGTTTTCAGGCCAACTACTCTAACACATGCAAAGGAAACTGCCATCATGGATAGAAAAAAGATTATCGCCTCCGTCATTATGATCGGAGCTATTGCACTCCTGCTTGTACTCACGCTTGGGGGAAAAGAGAAACAGCCGGCTACCGGCTTTGCAGCCCATAGAATTGTAGCACATGCTATGGGAGGGATTCATAACTATACGTATACGAATACACTGGATGCTTTTATCGCTAACTATGAGCAGGGAACCCGGGTTTTTGAGGCGGACCTGCTGCTGACAAGTGATGACAAGCTGGTTGCCCGCCATGAATGGACGGCCAATATGAGCAAGCTGCTGGGCCAGCAGGCGGTTCTTCCTGCCGCGAAGCAAGGGATCGTACTGAACTATGCGGATGTCATGAGCAGTCCGATTCTTGAACTCTACTCCCCGCTGGATATCGAGAAGATTATGGACCTGCTAATGATCTACCCGGATGCTTATATTGTAACGGACACGAAAGAGCTGGAACCGGAACGGGTAACGAAGCAATTTCAGCTTATCGCGGATGCGGCGGAGAAGAGGGACCCCGCCCTGCTGCAGCGGATTGTTCCGCAGATTTACAGCCGGGATATGCTGGATGTGGTGAACCGGGTGTACGCTTTTCCTGAAATGATCTTTACGCTGTATCAGACACAGGATAGTGATGAAGTGGTCATTGATTTCGCCAGTCAAACCGGAGTGGATATCACAATGCCGACGGTAAGAGCTACCAAAAGCTTTGTAAGGAAGCTGAAGAATGCCGGGGCAAGAGTCTATGTGCATACGGTGAATGACGAGAAGGAAATTTCGGAGCTGTCCCGGATGGGAGTCGACGGATTCTATACCGATTTTGTCTCTGAGGACGACTTAAGCAGGATCAAGGGTGTCCGCTAGTAGTTGAACATGCAGGCTTCTGTACATCAAAAATCTTATACTCTAAAAATGCGAAAAAATGTTCGCATTTTTGTTCGCTTTAAATTGACACCCGCCTTCGTACTGACTTAGACTAGAGATACGGCTTTTGCATGTGCAGGAGTATATTTGTTGTTTTGAGATACTGGGAAATAGAGTATTTACTTAGATGAACATTGAGGATGGACGATAATGAATGGAATGCGGCAAATGATCAAGCCGTGGCGGCATGTGTTCAAGCTGGACCCGGACCGGGAGCTTGCTGACAGGGATCTGGCGGCTGTCTGTCTCTCGGGAACCGATGCGATACTGGTAGGCGGCTCCACTGGCGTGACTTATGAGAATACGGTGAGTCTTCTCTCGAGAATCCGGCAGTATGATCTGCCTTGTGCGCTGGAGGTGTCGGATCTGGAAGCCGCTGTGCCCGGTTTTGATCTGTATATGATTCCCATGGTGCTCAACACTGCCGATACTTCATGGATTCTTGGCCATCACCGCCGGGCTATTGAACGATTCGGCAGTCTGATTCCATGGGAATTGCTGCTGACTGAGGGCTATATTGTGCTCAATGGTGATTCATCCGTAGCACGGCTTACAGGGGCAGACCACTCGCTTAGCGCATACGGGGCAGCGGCTTATGCGCAGATTGCGGACAAGCTGATGAATCTGCCGGTGGTTTATCTGGAGTACAGCGGAAGGTTCGGAGATATGGAGACTGTGCGTGAGGTCAGGACAATGGTCGAGCACAGCCAGCTTTTTTATGGAGGCGGTATTACAGGTGAGGAAGAAGCCATGCAGGCAGCTGCTCTATGTGATACAGTAGTGGTCGGCAATATTATTTACTATGATGTGGAGCAGGCGCTGCTGACCGTTCAGGCAGTGAGAAATACGCCGCAGCTGGACCGGGAGAACTTATAAATTTCAAGCTTATATTCAGAAAGGAGCATGTCACACATGCAACTTGTTAACATACACGACGCCGTAAGCCGGCTGAACCCCCCGCAGCGTCAGGCTGTTGAAGCTACCGAAGGGCCTTTATTGATCATGGCCGGAGCGGGCAGCGGTAAGACCCGCGTGCTTACCCACCGGATCGCCTGGCTGATTGCGAACCGCAAGGCACCGCCTTGGGCGATTCTGGCGATTACTTTTACGAACAAGGCCGCCCGCGAGATGCAGGATCGTGTCTCCAAGCTGGTAGGGACGGAGGGCCGGGATATTTGGGTATCCACCTTCCACTCAATGTGTGTGCGGATCCTGCGGAAGGATATTGAGCGAATCGGCTTCACTTCGAACTTCTCCATTCTGGATTCGACGGACCAGTTATCCGTTATCCGCAATTGTATGAAGGATCTGGACATTGATACCAAGAAATTTGAGCCGAAGGCCATTCAGGCTGTGATCAGTACGAACAAGAATGAGCTGATCACACCGGCGCAGTATGAGCAGAAGATTGGCGATTATTTCGAAGGCCTTGTGGCCAAAGTGTATACCAAGTACCAGCAACGGCTGAGAAGCAATAACTCGCTGGATTTTGATGACCTCATCATGAAGACGATCCAATTGTTCAAGGAAGTTCCTGAGGTATTAGATTTCTACCAGAAGAAGTTCAAATACATTCATGTCGATGAGTATCAGGATACGAACCGGGCGCAGTATATGCTCTGCCGGATGCTGGCTGAGGGTCATCACCGGATCTGCGTAGTCGGGGACAGTGACCAGTCGATCTACCGCTGGCGCGGGGCGGATATTTCGAACATCCTTAATTTCGAAGAAGACTATCCGGAAGCCAAAACCATTCTGCTGGAGCAGAATTACCGTTCAACCTCCAATATTCTGAACGCAGCCAATGGTGTTATCGCACTCAATACCGGACGCAAGCCGAAGAAGCTGTGGACCGATTCGGACGAAGGAGCGAAGATCAAGGTGTTCCGCGGTGACTCCGAGCATGATGAGGGATACTTCGTCACCGGAGAGATCAGTAAGAATGTGAAGCAAGGCCAGGCCTACCAGAATCATGCGATTCTGTACCGTACGAACGCCCAGTCCCGTGTAATAGAAGAAATTCTGATCAAATCGGATATACCTTATCAGATCGTTGGCGGGATCAAGTTCTACGACCGCAAAGAAATCAAGGATCTGCTGGCGTATCTGCGCCTGCTCTCCAATCCCGATGATGATATCAGTTTGACGCGGATTATCAATGTTCCCAAGCGTGGCCTCGGGGATACGACTGTCGGTAAATTGGCGGCAGCAGCGGCTTCCCAGGGAGTATCAATCTTCCGGGCGCTGCAGACGGTGGATGATTTGGGTTTTGCCGGCCGGACACGCAATACGCTGGTAGAGTTTTATGATATGATCGAAGCCCTGCACCGCATGGTGGAATTCCTCTCGGTGACCGAGCTGACAGAGAAGATTCTTGAACTGTCCCAGTACCGCCATGAGCTGCAGAATGAGAATACCCTTGAATCCCGCTCCCGCCTGGAAAATATCGACGAATTCCTGTCCGTAACGATGGAATTCGAGAAGAACAACGAGGATAAGTCGCTGGTCTCCTTCCTGACGGATCTCGCGCTGATTGCCGACATTGACAGCGTGAATGACGAAGAAGAGCGCAGCGATGCTGTCGTGCTGATGACGATGCACAGCGCGAAGGGTCTGGAGTTCCCGACCGTCTTCATTATCGGGATGGAAGAGGGCGTGTTTCCGCACAGCCGTGCCTTCCAGGACAATGACGAACTGGAAGAAGAACGCCGGCTGGCGTATGTGGGCATTACCCGTGCGGAGAAGCAGCTGTTCCTCAGCTGTGCACGGATGCGCACGCTGTTCGGGCGGACGACCGCGAATGCGCCGTCCCGCTTCCTGGAGGAGATTCCGGAGGAGCTGAAGGAAGACACCGTGAAGGAATCGGACCGCTTCCGCCGCGGAGGCGCGGAGGTTGGCGGTGCTTATGGCGGCCGCGGCTTCGGCGGAGGCGGAGGCAGCCGCGGGAACTTCGGCAG